>NZ_JBWKAW010000001.1:766883-859130 GCF_056437345.1 Kitasatospora sp. NPDC042419 | reverse complement strand
TAAGGTAGCGAAATTCCTTGTCGGGTAAGTTCCGACCTGCACGAATGGCGTAACGACTTCTCGACTGTCTCAACCATAGGCCCGGTGAAATTGCATTACGAGTAAAGATGCTCGTTTCGCGCAGCAGGACGGAAAGACCCCGGGACCTTTACTATAGCTTGATATTGGTGTTCGGTTCGGCTTGTGTAGGATAGGTGGGAGACTTTGAAGCAGCAACGCCAGTTGTTGTGGAGTCGTCGTTGAAATACCACTCTGGTCGTGCTGGATGTCTAACCTGGGTCCGTGATCCGGATCAGGGACAGTGTCTGGTGGGTAGTTTAACTGGGGCGGTTGCCTCCTAAAGGGTAACGGAGGCGCCCAAAGGTTCCCTCAGCCTGGTTGGCAATCAGGTGTTGAGTGTAAGTGCACAAGGGAGCTTGACTGTGAGACTGACGGGTCGAGCAGGGACGAAAGTCGGGACTAGTGATCCGGCGGTGGCTTGTGGAAGCGCCGTCGCTCAACGGATAAAAGGTACCCCGGGGATAACAGGCTGATCTTCCCCAAGAGTCCATATCGACGGGATGGTTTGGCACCTCGATGTCGGCTCGTCGCATCCTGGGGCTGGAGTAGGTCCCAAGGGTTGGGCTGTTCGCCCATTAAAGCGGTACGCGAGCTGGGTTTAGAACGTCGTGAGACAGTTCGGTCCCTATCCGCTGTGCGCGTAGGAGTGTTGAGAAGGGCTGTCCCTAGTACGAGAGGACCGGGACGGACGAACCTCTGGTGTGCCAGTTGTTCTGCCAAGGGCATGGCTGGTTGGCTACGTTCGGGAGGGATAACCGCTGAAAGCATCTAAGCGGGAAGCCTGCTTCGAGATGAGCACTCCCACCTCCTTGAGAGGGTAAGGCTCCCAGTAGACGACTGGGTTGATAGGCCGGATATGGAAGCCCTGTGAGGGGTGGAGTTGACCGGTACTAATAGGCCGAGGGCTTGTCCTCAGTTGCTCGCGTCCACTGTGTTGTTCTGAAACAACGACCCCCACACGTCTGGTCACGGTGTGGGTGCGGTTGACAGTTTCATAGTGTTTCGGTGGTCATAGCGTGAGGGAAACGCCCGGTTACATTCCGAACCCGGAAGCTAAGCCTCACAGCGCCGATGGTACTGCAGGGGGGACCCTGTGGGAGAGTAGGACGCCGCCGAACAATCATTCACAAAGAACCCCCGTCCGGGATCCGGACGGGGGTTCTTTGCGTTGTGCGGCCGATCGCCGACCGGTATCGCCGGCCCATTCCGGGCCGCCGTCGGCTGCCCGCCCCGCACCGGGGCGCCGCGCCGTCAAAATGGCGCTAAAACTGCCTGTTCAGGGGCTCGATCAGCGGAAATCCGCAGCTCGCGCCGTAGTCTCGAAGGCGAGGGGAACAGGTGTCCGGGGTGGTCCCCGGGCTGGGCCGGATCAAGAATGGTGCTCATGGGACGCGGCAGGCTACGGATCTACCTCGGGGCGGCGCCCGGGGTCGGCAAGACGTACGCCATGCTCGCCGAGGCGCACCGGCGGTCGGCGCGGGGGACGGACGTCGTGGTGGCGTTCGTCGAGGACCACGGGCGGACGCACACCGCGGCGCAGGTCGCCGGCCTGGAGGTGCTGCCCCGACGGGACCTCACGCACCGCGGGGCCGCGTTCACCGAGATGGACCTGGACGCGGTGCTGGCGCGCCGGCCGCAGGTGGCGCTGGTGGACGAGCTCGCGCACACCAACGTGCCGGGGTGCCGCAACACGAAGCGGTGGCAGGACGTCGAGGAACTGCTCGCGGCCGGGATCGACGTCGTCTCGACCGTCAACATCCAGCACCTGGCGTCGCTCGGCGACGTCGTCGAGGGCATCACGGGGGTCCGGCAGCGCGAGACCCTGCCGGACGAGGTGGTCCGCCGTGCCGACCAGATCGAGCTGGTCGACATGTCGCCCCAGGCCCTGCGGCGCCGTCTCGCGCACGGCAACGTGTACGCGCCGGAGCGGATCGACGCGTCGCTGGCCAACTACTTCCGGCCCGGGAACCTGACCGCGCTGCGCGAGCTGGCGCTGCTGTGGACGGCCGACCGGGTGGACGAGTACCTCCAGAAGTACCGGGCCGAGCAGGGCATCCAGGGCACCTGGCAGGCGCGCGAGCGGATCGTGGTCGGCCTGACCGGGGGGCCGGAGGGGGCGACGCTGATCCGCCGGGCGGCCCGGATCGCGGCCCGTGGTTCGGGTGGCGAGCTGCTGGCCGTCCACATCTCCCGTTCGGACGGCCTGGCCGGTTCGGGCTCCGGGTCGTCGCAGGCGCTGATCGAGCAGCGGGCGCTGGTGGAGAGCCTCGGCGGCTCGTACCACGCGGTGCTCGGCGACGACCCCGCCGCCGGGTTGCTGGACTTCGCGCGCGGGGTGAACGCCACCCAGATCGTGCTCGGCACCAGCCGTCGGCCGGCCTGGCAGTACCTCTACGGCCCGGGGGTGGGCACCACGGTGACCCGGGCGGCCGCCGACATCGACGTCCACATCGTCACGCACGAGCAGGCCGCGAAGGGCCGGGGGCGGATCCCGATCCGCCGGGTGACCGACCTGGGCCGGACCCGGGCGGTCGCGGGCTGGCTGATCGGCCTGGCCGGGCCGCCGCTGCTGGCGCTGGTGCTGACCAACGTCGAGGGCCTGGGGCTGTCCACCGACATGCTGCTCTTCCTGTCGCTGACGGTCTGCGCGGCCCTGGTGGGCGGGCTCTACCCGGCCGTCGCCTCGGCCCTGGTCGGCTCGTCGGCGCTCAACTACTACTTCGCTCCGCCGATCCACACCTTCACCATCTCCTCGCCGCAGAACATCATGGCGGTGGCGATATTCACCGCCGTCGCCATCGCGGTGGCCTCGGTGGTCGACCTCGCCGCCCGGCGCACCCACCAGGCGGCCCGCAGCCAGACCGAGGCGCAGACGCTCGGCGCGCTGGCCGGCACGGTGCTGCGCGGGGCACCGAGCGGGGACGGGGTGCTGACGGCCCTGCTGGAGCAGGTCCGGGAAACCTTCCAGCAGGAGTCGGCGGCGTTCCTGGAGCGGGCCGACCCGGTCGGTCCGTGGCAGCCGGTGGCGACGGCCGGCCCGCGCCCGCCGGAGCGGCCGGAGTCCGCGGACGTGGACGTGCCGGTCGGCGACACGCTGGCGCTGGCGCTGCGCGGCCGGGTGCTTCCCGCCGAGGACCGGCGGCTGCTCGGCGCGTTCGCCGCCCAGGCCGCCGTGGTGCTGGAGCGCCGCCGGCTGGCCGGTGAGGCGGCCGCCGCCCGCCGGGAGGCCGAGGGGAACCGGATCCGGACCGCCCTGCTGGCCGCCGTCTCGCACGACCTGCGCACCCCGCTCGCCGGCATCAAGGCCTCGGTCAGCTCGCTCCGCTCGGTGGACGTCGAGTGGGACGAGGAGGACGAGGCGGAGCTGCTGGCCGGTATCGAGGCCGGGGCTGACCGGCTCGACCACCTGATCAACAACCTGCTCGACATGAGCCGGCTGCAGACCGGGACGGTCACCCCGCTGATCCAGGAGACCGACCTGGACGAGGTGGTGCCGTTCGCGCTCGGCGGCGTGCCGCCGGAGGCCGTCCGGCTGGAGGTCCCGGAGACCCTGCCGATGATCCGGGCCGACGGCGGGCTGCTGGAGCGCTCGCTCGCCAACCTGATCGAGAACGCCGTCAAGTACAGCCCGGCCGGGGTGAAGGTGCTGGTCAAGGCGGACGCGCTGCACCCGGCGGGCGGCCGGGCCCGGGTCGAGCTGCGGATCGTCGACCGGGGGCCGGGGGTGCCGGAGGACGCCAAGGAGCGGATCTTCGCGCCGTTCCAGCGGTACGGGGACGCGCCGCGCGGTGCCGGGGTGGGCCTGGGGCTGGCCGTGGCGCGCGGCTTCGTCGAGGCGATGGACGGCACCGTGACCGCCGAGGACACCCCGGGCGGCGGGCTGACCATGGTCGTCACCCTGCCCGCCGTCGACCGCCCGCCCGAGCCGGACTCGCCGCCCGAGCCGGAGACGCTGCCCGAGCCGGACTCGCCGCCCGAGCCGGAGACGCCGACCGTCAACCCGGCCCCCGCATGATCACTCCTGCCACACACGACCACTTCCGATCCGACAGCCCGAAAGGCGGAGCCCGCATGACCCGGGTCCTCGTCGTGGACGACGAACCGCAGATCGTCCGCGCGCTGGTGATCAACCTCAAGGCCCGCAAGTACGAGGTCGACGCGGCGCATGACGGCGCGAGCGCCCTGGAACTCGCCGCCGCCCGCCATCCCGACGTCGTCGTCCTCGACCTCGGCCTGCCCGACATGGACGGCGTCGAGGTGATCAGGGGCCTGCGCGGCTGGACCCGGGTGCCGATCATCGTGCTCTCCGCCCGGCACGCCTCCGACGAGAAGGTCGAGGCCCTGGACGCGGGTGCCGACGACTACGTCACCAAGCCCTTCGGCATGGACGAGCTGCTCGCCCGGATGCGGGCCGCCGTCCGCCGGGCCGAGCCGGTCGCGGGGGAGGACGACTCCCTGGTGGTCACCGACGGCTTCACCGTCGACCTGGCGGCGAAGAAGGTGAACCGGGACGGCGCCGACATCCGCCTCACCCCGACCGAGTGGCACCTGCTGGAGGTGCTGGTCCGCAACGCGGGCCGACTGGTGAGCCAGACCCAGCTGCTCCAGGAGGTCTGGGGCCCGGCCTACCGCACCGAGACCAACTACCTGCGGGTCTACCTCGCCCAGCTCCGCCGGAAGCTGGAGCGCGACCCCTCGCACCCGCGCCACTTCATCACCGAGCCGGGCATGGGCTACCGCTTCGAGAGCTGACGGCCGGGGCCCTGTCCCGGGGCCGGAGCCGCGGCCCGTCCAGGGCCTCCCGGCCGCCCCGGGCGGGCCCCGGCGGCTTCCGCGGCCTGCCGCCGGGGCCCCGGAAACCGGTACCCTTCCGACATGAGTGGTGACAACAGCAGCGGCCAGCCGCAGGGGCGCTTCCGCCGCATGCTCAGCCGGCTGACCTCCTCCGCGGAGGAGCTGCAGGCGGAGGAGCTGCGCCAGGAGAGCGCCGCGGAGACGGGCTGCACTCCGATCGCCAGCTGCGGGGACCGCCAACTGGTCACCGTGGCCGGCACACTGCGTACCGTGACGCTCCGCCCGCGGGCCGGCGTGCCCGCCCTGGAGGCGGAGCTCTTCGACGGCACCGAGGCGCTGGACGTGGTCTGGCTCGGGCGCCGCTCCATCACGGGTATCGAACCCGGTCGCCGGCTGGTCGCCAGCGGCCGGATCAGTCACGCGCGCGGGCGCCGGGTGCTGTTCAACCCCCGCTACGAGCTGCGTCCGGTCGGACACGGGAGCGAATGAGCGTGAGCAACCAGCCCGGCGGCGAACCCGCCGCCCAGCTCGGTGTGGTCGAGGTCGCCCCGGGCGGCGACGACGAGGCGGCCCGCCAGGCGGCGGCCTCGCGGGAGGCCGCCGACACCGTGATGAAGGCGTTCGGCGGGATCCGGGGCATGGTCGACATGACCCTGCCCGGCCTGGTCTTCATCGTCACGTACAACATCACGCACAAGGTGCCGGCCGCCGCCTGGGCCGCGCTGGCGCTGAGCGCGCTGTTCGTGGTGGCCCGGCTGGCCAAGCGGGAGACCGTCCAGCACGCCTTCAGCGGGGTGTTCGGGGTCGCCATCGGCGCCTGGATCTCGATGAAGACCGGCAAGGCGGAGAACTTCTACCTGCCCGGCCTGCTCTGGAACGTCGGCTACTGCGTGGGGCTGGCCGTCTCGGCACTGGTCCGCTGGCCGCTGATCGGCCTGATGCTGGGCCCGGTCACCGGTGAGATGTTCACCTGGCGCAAGGAGAACCCGGGCCGGCTGGCCGCCTACACCAAGGCCACCTGGGCCTGGGTGGTGATCATGGGCATCAAGCCCCTGATCCTCTTCCCGCTGTACTTCACCCACAACGTCAACCTGCTGGGCTGGCTCAAGGTCGCTCTGGGCATCCCGCCGCTGCTGCTGGCGATGTACGTGACCTGGCAGATCCTGCTGAAGGCGCCGCCGCCGATCAAGGCGCAGCTGGACGACGAGGAGCCGGCCCGTCCGGCGGAGCGGGTGGGCCAGGAGGCCGGGGTGTACGAGGCCCAGCCACAGGTCCAGCCGCACGTCCAGGCACACGTCCAGCCGCAGGCCCGACCGCACGGGCCGTCCTCGCCGGGGCAGTAGCGCGCCGGCACGCGGACCGGACGACCGAGGGGCCCGTACTCGCAACGAGTACGGGCCCCTCGGCGTCGTCCGCGGGTGCTACTGGGCGCCGGAGGTGGCGGAGAGCAGGTTCTCCAGCTCCTCCTCGCGCTCCTGGGCCGCGACGAAGAGCAGCTCGTCGCCGCCCTCCAGGGTGTCGTCCTTGCGGGGGACCAGGACCCGGCCCTCGCGGATGATCGTCACGAGCGCGGTGTCCGGCGGCCACGGCACGTCGCCGACCCGGGTGCCGACCAGCTCGGTGTCGGCGGCGAGGGTCAGCTCGACCAGGTTGGCGTTGCCCTGGCTGAAGCGCATCAGCCGGACCAGGTCGCCGACGCTCACCGCCTCCTCGACCAGGGCGGACATCAGGCGCGGGGTGGAGACGGCGACGTCCACGCCCCAGGACTCGTTGAAGAGCCACTCGTTCTTGGGGTTGTTCACCCGGGCGACCACGCGCGGCACGCCGTACTCGGTCTTCGCGAGGAGCGACACGACCAGGTTGACCTTGTCGTCACCGGTCGCGGCGATCACGACGTGGCAGCGCTGCAGGGCGGCCTCGTCCAGGGAGGTGATCTCGCAGGCGTCGGCCAGCAGCCACTCCGCCATGGGCACCCGCTCCACCGAGATGGAGTTCGGGTTCTTGTCGATCAGCAGGACCTCGTGGCCGTTCTCCAGCAGCTCGCCCGCGATCGAACGGCCGACGGCGCCGGCTCCGGCAATGGCGACTCGCATCAGTGACCCTCCTTCTCCGGGCCCTGCGCGAACGCGGCCTCGACCGCCGTCAGGTCGGCCCGGCGCAGCATCACGTGCACCAGGTCGCCTTCCTGCACGACCATCTGGGACGTGGGCAGGACGCCCTCGCCGAGCCGGGTGACGAACGACACCCGGGAGCCGGAGGCCTCCTCCAGCGCGCTCAGCCGGTGGCCGACCCACTCCGGGTTGTAGGCGACCTCGGCGAGCTGGACGGCGCCGCTCGGGTCCTGCCAGAGCGGCTCGGCGCCGCTCGGCAGCAGCCGGCGCAGCATCTGGTCGGCCGTCCAGCGGACGGTGGCCACGGTGGGGATGCCCAGGCGCTGGTAGACCTCGGCGCGCCGCGGGTCGTAGATCCGGGCCGCGACGTTCTCGACGCCGAAGTTCTCCCGGGCCACCCGCGCGGCGATGATGTTGGAGTTGTCACCGCTGGAGACGGCGGCGAAGGCGCCCGCCTCCTCGATGCCGGCCTCACGCAGGGTGTCCTGGTCGAAGCCGACGCCGGTCACCCGGCGGCCGTTGAACCCGGCACCCAGCCGGCGGAAGGCCGTCGGGTCCTGGTCCACCACGGCGACCGAGTGGCCCTGTTTCTCCAGCGCTCGGGCGAGGGCGGAGCCCACCCGGCCGCAGCCCATGATGACGATGTGCACCGGCGCTACCTCACCCGTCCCGTTGGGGCCTTGACCTGCGCAAACACCGCTCTTCTCCGTTTCCCCGCCCCGGTGTCCGGGGTGGGCGTCCTCGTGTGGCTCGGTACGACAACCTGAGTGTTGCCCGCCTGCTCGTATCCGACACGCTAGCCGGTCCACCGAACACAGTCGCGACGAAGGGGGGGATGTCCGTCGGACCCGGCGGCCGACTACCCCTACGATTCCTTAACGTGCCTATGCCGACTGACCTACCGAAACGCATCCTGATCGGGCGTGCGTTGCGCAGCGACAAGCTCGGGGAGACGCTGCTCCCCAAGCGCATCGCGCTGCCCGTCTTCGCCTCGGACGCGCTCTCCTCGGTCGCGTACGCGCCCGAGGAGATCCTGCTGACCCTCTCCCTGGCGGGTGCCTCGGCCATCCACTTCTCGTGGCAGATCGGCGTCGTCGTCGCCATCGTGATGCTCGCCGTGGTGGCCTCGTACCGGCAGAACGTGCACGCGTACCCGAGCGGTGGCGGCGACTACGAGGTCGCCACCGTGAACCACGGCCCCAACTCGGGCCTGGTGGTCGCCAGTGCGCTGATGGTCGACTACATCCTGACCGTGGCGGTCTCCACCACCTCCGGCGTGGCCAACGTGGTCTCGGCGGTGCCCGCGCTGCGCGGCCACGAGCTGACCCTGTCCGTCGTCGTGGTGATCGTGCTGATGGGCATGAACCTGCGCGGCGTCCGGGAGTCCGGCTCGGCCTTCGCCGTCCCGACGTACGCCTTCATGGTGGGCGTGCTCGGCATGGTGGTGTACGGCGTGGTCCGGCACTTCGGCCTGGGCCAGGACATGCCCGCCGAGAGTGCGGGCTTCCACCTGCAGCCGACCGCCGGGAACGAGTCGCTGGCCGGGTTCGCGATGGTGTTCCTGCTGCTGAAGGCGTTCTCCTCGGGCTGTGCCGCGCTCACCGGCGTGGAGGCGATCTCCAACGGCGTGCCCGCGTTCCGCAAGCCGAAGAGCAAGAACGCGGCGACCACCCTGCTGATGATGGCGTCCATCGCCGTCGTGATGTTCATGGGCATCATCTGGCTGGCCCGGCTCACCGGCGTCCAGATGGCCGAGGAGCCCGAGCACCAGCTGGGCGGGGCCCCGGGCGACTACCACCAGAAGACCGCGCTGGCGCAGATCAGCGAGGCCGTCTTCTCGAACTTCACGCCCGGCTTCTACTTCGTCGCCGCCGTCACCGGCCTGATCCTGGTGCTGGCCGCCAACACCGCCTTCAACGGGTTCCCGGTGCTCGGCTCGATCCTCGCCCAGGACCGCTACCTGCCGCGCCAGCTGCACACCCGCGGCGACCGGCTGGCCTTCTCCAACGGCATCATCCTGCTGGCGCTGGCCGCGATCCTGTTCATCATCGCCTTCGACGCGGACCCGACCCGGCTGATCCAGCTGTACATCGTCGGCGTCTTCGTGTCCTTCAACATGAGCCAGTCCGGCATGATCCGGCACTGGACCAGGCTGCTGCGCACCGAGACCGACCAGGCCAAGCGCCGGCACATGCAGCGCAGCCGGGCGATCAACACCTTCGGCCTGGTGATGACCATGGCCGTGCTCATCGTGGTGCTCGCCACCAAGATCAGCCACGCCTGGATCGCGATCGCCGCGATGGTGGTGCTGTTCGTGATGATGAAGGCGATCCGCCGGCACTACGACCGGGTCTCCGCGGAGCTGGTCGCCGCCGAGGAGCCGGACGACGTGGTGCTGCCCACCCGGGTGCACGCCATCGTCCTGGTCTCCAAGCTGCACAAGCCGGCGCTGCGGGCCCTGGCCTACGCGCGCCTGGCCCGCGCGCACACGCTGGAGGCGGTGACCGTCAACGTCGACCCGGCGGACACCGCGGCGCTGCGCGAGGAGTGGGACGAGCGGGGCATCGAGGTGCCGCTCAAGGTGCTGGACTCGCCGTTCCGCGAGATCACCGGCCCGGTGCTGGACTACGTGAAGAACCTGCGCCGCAGCAGCCCGCGCGACGTGGTCTCGGTCTACATCCCCGAGTACGTGGTCGGCCACTGGTACGAGCACCTGCTGCACAACCAGAGCGCGCTGCGGCTCAAGGGCCGGCTGCTGTTCAAGCCCGGGGTGATGGTGACCTCGGTGCCGTGGCAGCTGGAGTCGTCCGAGCGGCGCAAGCCGCAGAAGGCCTGGTCGGCGCCGGGTGCCGTCCGCCGAGGTGAGCCGAGGGCGCCGAAGGCCGTAAAGTCGGAGGTCTCCGCAAAGCCCGACGGCACGACCGCCGCCCCCGCTGACAGCAGCAAGGACTCCTCCCAGTGACCCGCAACACCCCGTCCCGTTCGTCCGGCTCGTCTGGTGGTTCCCGGTCCGGTGCCTCCGGCAAGGGCTCCCGCAAGGGCGGCGCCGGCAAGCCCGGCCAGGTCGCCCGGCCGCGCTGGGGCAAGCCGTCCCGGCCGGCGGCCACCGACCGCGAGGGCTTCACCGCGCAGACGGCGCCGCTCGCGCCGGAGGAGCGCGCCCCGGAGCGGCCGGAGAGGTCCGAGCGCCCGGAGCGTGCCGAGCGTGCCGAGCGGTCGGAGAAGTCCGAGCGCCGGGAGGCACGGGCGGAGCAGCCGAAGGGTGGTGCGCGCCCGCGCAAGCAGGCGGTGCGGCCGCCGCGCGCGCTGCGCTCCACGACCCGCGCGCCGCGGGCCGAGGCCGCGCCCAGGGGCCCCGGCGGCGACCCGCTGGTCGGCGAGCGCTACGAGGTCGAGGTCGGCCCGGTGGCGCACGGCGGCGGGCACTGCGTGGCCCGGCACGAGGGCCGGGTGCTGTTCGTCCGGCACACGCTGCCGGGTGAGAGGGTGATCGTCCAGGTCACCGACGGGACCACCAAGTCCCGGTTCCTGCGGGCCGACGCGGTCGAGGTGCTGGAGCCGGCCAAGGACCGGATCGCCCCGCCGTGCCCGTTCGCGGGGCCCGGCAAGTGCGGCGGCTGCGACTGGCAGCACGTGACCCCCGGCGGGCAGCGCAAGCTCAAGGTGCAGGTGCTCACCGAGCAGCTGGCCAAGCTGGCCGGCCTGACCCCGGCCGAGGCGGGCTGGGACGGCAGCGTCGAACCGGTCGGCGGCAAGCTGCCGGCCGGCGAGGTGCCCGCCTGGCGCACCCGGGTGCAGTACGCCGTCGACCCGGCCACCGGCAAGGTCGGACTGCGCAAGCACCGCTCGCACGACATCCAGCCGGTCGACCGCTGCCTGATCGCGTCTGCGGGCGTCACCGAACTGGGCATCGAGTCCCGCGACTGGCCGGGCGTCGTCTCGGTCGAGGCGATCGCCGCGTCCGGGTCCTCCGACCGTCAGGTGGTGCTCACCCCGGCGCCGGGCGCCCAGCTGCCGCTGGTGGAGCTGGACCAGCCGGTCTCGATCACCAGGGTGGACGAGCAGGGCGACCCCCACCGGGTGCACGGCCGCAACTTCGTCCGCGAGCGCGCGGCCGGGCGGACCTGGCGGGTCAGCAACGGCGGCTTCTGGCAGATCCACCCGGAGGCCCCGGAGACCCTGGTCGACGCGGTGCTGGACGGCCTGGACCCGCAGTGGGGCGAGAACGCGCTCGACCTGTACTGCGGCGTGGGCCTGTTCGCCGGTGCGCTGGCCGACCGGGTCGGCGAGGACGGCGCGGTGCTCGGCATCGAGTCCGCCAAGCAGGCGGTGGCCGACGCCCGGCACAACCTGGCGGCGCTGGACAACGTCCGGATCGAGTGCGACCGGGTGGAGACGCTGCTGCCGCGCACCGGCATCACCGCCACCGACCTGATCGTCCTCGACCCGCCGCGCGCGGGCGCCGGGCGGGAGACCGTCGCGCACCTGGCCGGGCTCGGTGCCCGCCGGATCGCGTACGTGGCCTGCGACCCGGCGGCACTCGCCCGGGACCTGGCGTTCTTCCGCGAGGGCGGCTACCGGCCGGTCTCGCTGCGGGCCTTCGACCTGTTCCCGATGACGCACCACTTCGAGTGCGTGGCGATCCTGGAGCCGGCCGGGGACGCGTAGGCGTCCTGCGCGGGCCGGACGGCGCGCGCGAACGTGACGGAGGCGGTGCCCGGGTCTTCCGGGCACCGCCTCCGTCGTCCGTCCTGGGGGTCGTCCGGGCCGCCGGGCGCGCGGCGGGGGCTCAGCGCAGGTTCTGCTCCTCCTCCTCGACGCCGTGCGGCAGGGTGATGCCGTGCTGGGCGGCGAGCCGGATCAGCCCGGCGATCCGGCCTTCGTACGCCTGGACGCCGTCGGCGTCCCCCTCGGCCCGGGCGGCCGCGAGTTCCTTGCGGGCCTGGGTGAGCTGCTCGCGCAGCTCCTGGTCGAACATGGCTGTCATTGCCGGCCTCCACACCGGTCGGTGCCGCTCCAGGGAATGCTCAGGGCACTTCAGGTTCTCCGAAGGTGAAGAACTCTTCAAGTCTCACTCTCCGTGGGCGCCCGCGCGTCGCCGCCCGCGTGCGGAGTGCGTGCGCGCGCCCTTGTTGCGCTAGCACTTCGGCGCTAGCTTGAGGTTCATGGGTAAGAAACAGCTGAACGTCCGGGTGGACGCCACCACCGCGGAGATGGCCCGGGAACGGGCGGAACAGCAGGGGATCAGCATGAACCAGTACATCGAACGCCTGGTCCAGCAGGACATGGGCGAGGCCGGGCGGGTCTTCGTCGACGCGGCCGCGCAGTTCATGAAGGAGTACGAGACGGCCTTCCTGGCCGAGTTCGGCGAGCAGCGCGGCGGGGCCGACCTCCAGGACGTGCGCCGTTGAACCTGGAGGTCGACCTCTCGTGGCTGCTCATGACCGCCGAGCAGTACACGCCCGGTGACCCGCAGGTCACCGACTACGGATCGCTGCTCGCGGCGGTCTCCCGGCACCAGGCCGAGATCTTCGACATCGCCGTCTACCCCGAACCGCAGGACCGGGCCGCCGCCCTGATGCACCAGCTGATCCGGGTGCCGGCCCTGGAGAAGACCAACGAACTGTTCGCCACCGCCGTCGCCTACGCCTACCTGGTGGCCAGCGGCTGCACGGTCGCGACCACCGCCCGCGAGGTGCGCAGCCTCGCCCGGGCCATCCGCGAGGGGCGGCTGAGCGTCTCCGGGGTGGCGGACCGGCTGGCCGCGTGGGTGGTGGACGAGGCCGAGGGTGAGGGCGTCAGCGGTGAGGAGGACGAGGACTCGGACTGAGGGGTCCCGGGGGCGCACGTGGTCCCGGGGTCACACGGCGGGGGCCCCGTTCTCGGCGGCGCCGTTCTCCCCGGCTCCGCTCCCCGCGGCGCCGTTCTCCGCGGCCCCGTCCTCGGCGGAGGCGGCCGTCTCGGCACCGGAAGCGCCGGTGGCGGCCGCCTCCGGCCGGGCGGGCTCGGCGATCAGCGCGGTGGCGAAGGGGCGGAAGCCCGCCCGGCGGTAGATCCGGGCCACGTCCTCGTCGGCGGCGGACAGGAAGACCGTCCGCACGCCGGTGGCCCGCGCGTGCGCGACCAGCGCTGTGGTGACCGCGAGACCGAGGCCGCGCCGGCGCGCCGTCGGGAGGGTTCCGACGCCGGCCACCTCGGTGACCGTGCCCACCGGGTTGTGCTGGCCCGCGCAGAGCGGCGTCCCGTCCTGGAAGGCGGCAGCGACCGCGGTGTGCCCCGAGGCGATCCGTCCCGCGGTCCGTGCCGCCGTGCCGTCGGCCGCCAACTCCAGTGCCAGTGCCGCCAGTTCCTTCGGGCCGGCGCTCCCCAGGCCGGTGCCGGGCTCGCCGAACGCCAGGTGCGGGACGGCCACCGCGGCCGCCAGCGCCGGATCGTCGGCGGCCAGCACCCGGACCGACACGGCGTCGGCCGTCCCGTCGGCCGTCCCGTCGGCCGTCCCGTCGGCGGCCCCGTCGGAGGGAGCGCCGTCCGCTCCGCCGTCCGCGCCGGGCCCGTCCTCCGGACCCAGCACCAGCAGCGGGTGCTCGTGCACCACCAGCCCGGCCTCCTCCACCGCCGCGCGCAGCTGCGGGTCGTGCTCGGCCACCCACTCGAAGGCCTCCGGGAGCCCCAGCTCGCGCTGGCGCTCCAGCACCCGGCGGACGTCCCCCGCGGTGGCGGCCGGGCCGTCGTGGCCCAGCGCGGGCCGGGCGTAGTACGGCCAGCCCGCGCCCTCGCGGACGAAGAGGCTGAGCGGCCCGAAGTCCTCGACGCGGGCGGCGGCGCGCGGGACGGAGTCGTAGTAGCGCTCGATCTCGTCGAGGAGGGCGCGCGGGGCGGGGGCGGCGGAGTCATGATCAGCAGAAGTCACGCCGTGCATCCAAGCAGGGCTGCCGCGTTCCTGCCACGGTATTTGCGGGGCCGGAGCAGCCGCCCCGGCAGTCGGTGCGCATGCGTCCGGCCCTTCGGGGGAAAGGCCCGGGAGCCGCCTGCCGCGGCCCGGCCCGGGCATTTCGGCGCGATTGTTGCCGAACGCTTACAGGCCGGGCGATCTTGCGTGCGGGCCGCGTGGCATCCTGGGGCCTTTACAGCTCTGCCGGACGGGAACGGCGGACGTCCGCGCTGGGTGAAGCGAGGGGGATGGACAGGCTCATGAAGCTCTGCTTTCTGGTGGAGGAGCACTACCGGCACGACGGCATGCCGCTCGACGTCGTGCGCCAACTCACCGGGTGGGGGCACCGGGTGGACGTGCTGCGCCCCGGCGACTCGCTGATGGCCGTCTCCGAGGCGGTCCGGGCCGGGAGCCATGACGCCTGGGTGCTCAAAACCGTCTCCGGCGGCCCCGGCCTCACCCTGCTGGAGGCGGCCGCCGCCGTCGGCCTCACCACCGTCAACGACGCCCGCTCCATCCGCGGCGTCCGCGACAAGGCCCTCGCATCGGTGATCGCCCGCACCCGGGGCCTGCCCGTCCCCGTCACCTACGCGGCCGCCCGCTGGGAACGGCTCGCCGAGATCCCGGCCGCCGAGTACCCGCTGGTCGTCAAGCCCGCCGACGGCAGCTCCGGGCGGGCCGTGCGGTTCGTCCGCGACCCCGGCCACCTCGCCGAACTCGGCCCCCTGCTGGCCGGCGAGGGCCTGCTGATCGCCCAGCCCTACGTGCCCAACTCCGGCACGGACCTCAAGGTGTACTGCGTCGACGGCGAGCTGTACGCCACCGAGCGCCGCTCCCCGCTCAACCCCGACCAGGGGGTGCGGGAGCGGCAGGTGCCGCTCGCCGCCGAGGTCGCGCGGATCGCGGGGCAGGTCGGGGAGGTGTTCGGGCTCGACCTCTACGGGGTCGACGTGCTGCTCGGGCCGGACGGGCCGGTGGTCGTCGACATCAACGACTTCCCCAGCTTCCGGCAGGTGCCCGACGCGGTCGCGCGGGTCGCGCGGGCCGTGCTGCGGTTGGCCAGGACCGGTACGGCCGTCACCGCGCCGGCGGCCCTGGGGACGGCGGACCTGGCCGCGGCGGGCCTGGTCGGCGGGCCGCTGGCGGCCGAGCCCGGGGTGACGGTCGGCGGCGGACCGGAGCCGGTGCGGCTGCCCGTCCAGGGCGGCGGCGCCGTGGGCGCGGGCGTCGGCGCGGCGGGCGTCGGCGGCGCGATATGAGGATCTGCCTGCTCACCTCCGCCCCGGACCACCCGCTGCTCGCCGCCACCGCCGCACTGCTGACCGCCGCCGGCCACCGGGTCGAGAGCCTCGACCCCGCCGCCGGCCCCGGCGCACCGGCCGAACGGCTCGGCCCCGGCCCGCTCGCCGACGTCTACCTGCTCAAGGCCCACACCCCGCAGGGCCTGGCACTCGCCCACCACCTGGAGGAGCGCGGCGCACCCGTCGTCAACCCGGCCGCCGCCACCGAGCTCTGCCAGGACCGCACCGCCATGGCCGACCTCGCGATCCGGGCCGGTCTGCCGTTCGCGGCCACCCGCACCGCCGCCGACCCGGCCGAGCTGATCGCGCTGCTCGACCGGCCGGGCGAACCGGCGGCGGGGACCGGACCCGCCGCGCCGGTCCCCGGCTTCCCCTTCGTCGTCAAGAGCCGCCACAGCCGCCGCCACGACCTCGTGGCCCGGGTCGACGACGTGGCCCGGCTGCACGCCCTCGCCGAGCAGTGGCCCGGCGAACCCGTCGTCGTCCAGCCCTACCTGGCGAGCACCGGCTGGGACCAGAAGCTGTGGGTCGTCGCCGGACAGGTGTTCTGCGCCCGCCGGCGCTCCGAGCTCGCCGACCCGGACACCCTTGAACTCCCCCACGGCGGAGGCGCGTTCGGCCCCGCCGAGCTGCCCGCCGACCGTGCCCTGCTCGCGCTCCGGGTCGGCGAGGTGTTCGGCCTCGACGTGTACGGCGTCGACCTGCTGGACGGCCCCGCCGAACCGGTCGTCGTCGACGTCAACGCCTTCCCCGGCATCCGGGGCCAGGCCGGCGCGCCCGAGGCGCTGGCCGCGCTCGCCCTACGGGTCGGCGGCGCGGGTCCGCGAACCGTCCCGGCGCAGCGACCGGCCGGATCCGGAGTCGGAGTCGGCAGCGGAGCCGGCAGCGGAGCCGGGCCGGGGGCCGTCGGCCCGGGGTCGCTCGACGCCCGGACCGGTCCCGGGGCGGACGGCCCCCGGACGGCCGGTCCGGCGGATGCGGGCCCGGGCGGCGCCGGTCGTTAGGCTGGCCCCTCCGGCCGGACCACGCGACCGGATGGCGAGAGAAGACGGACCCTTGCTGCAGGACATCGAGCCCTACCTGGCCTGCCCGCACTGCGCGCAGGCGCTCACCCTCGACGGGCGCACACTGCGCTGCCCCGGCGGGCACAGCCACGACCTCGCCAAACAGGGCTACGTCAGCCTGCTCGCCGGCGACGCCCACACCGGCACCGGCGACACCGCCGACATGGTCGCCGCGCGCAGCGACTTCCTCGCCGCCGGCCACTACCGGCCGATCGCCGACGCCCTCGCCGCCGCCGCCACCGCCGCCGCCCCCGAAGGACTCGTCGCCGACCTCGGCGCCGGCACCGGCCACTACCTCGCCCACGTCCTCGACGCCCTGCCCGGCCGGCCCGGCGCCGCCCTCGACATCTCCAAGTACGCGCTGCGCCGCGCCGCCAAGGCCCACCCCCGGATCGGCGCCGTGGTCTGCGACGCCTGGCGGCCGCTGCCGCTGCTGGACGCCTCCGCCGGGCTGGTGCTCAACGTCTTCGCACCGCGCAACGGTCCCGAGATCCGCCGCGTGCTGCGCCCCGGCGGAACCCTGCTGCTGGTCTCGCCCACCCCGCGCCACCTGCGCGAACTCGTCGCCGCACTCGGCCTGCTCTCGGTCGACGAGGAGAAGCAGCGCCGGATCGACGAGAAGCTCGGGCCCTATCTGACGCCCGCCGGGCAGCGCGAGGTCGAGTTCACGCTGCGGCTCTCGGCCGGGGACGTGCGGACCGTGGTGGGCATGGGCCCGAGTGCCTGGCACACCGACCCGGGGCTGCTGGCGGAGCGGCTCGCCGCGCTGCCCGACCCCGTCGAGGTGACCGCCTCCGTCACCGTCGCCGCCTACCGGCGCTGAGATCCCGGCCGGTGCCGACGTCCGGGCCCGGCGCTCGGGACGCGCCGCCCCGGGGACGGCGCCCGGCCTGACGTCCGGGGGCGGTGGCGCCGCAGGACGGGCCGGGGACCGGAACCGCCGGTGCCGGGCCCGCGGTGCGACCCCGATGGGATGAATCTGCAGGGCAGGCACGTTTCTGCCGCCCGACCGGCGGCTAACGTCCGACGGGTGAACCGCGACGCCACCCGGCCCGCCGTGCCGGCCCACCCCCAGCAGCGCACCCCGGAGCCCGGCCCGCCGGACGTCCGGCGGCCGACCGTCGAGGAGGTCCGGCTCACCTCGTTCAAGTCCTACCGGCGCGCGGTCCTGCCACTCGCGCCCCTCACCGTCCTGTACGGGCCCGCCGGCGTCGGCAAGTCCAACGCGCTCGACGCCCTCGCCGTACTCTCCCGGCTCGCCCTCGGCGAGGAGATCGCCGACTCCCTCGACGGCCTGCCCGGCGCCACCGGCCCGCTCGCCGCCCCCGTCCGCGGCGGCCTGGACGGCTGCGTCCCGCACGGCCGCAACGCCGTCATCCTCGGCTGCACCGTCCGCTCCGCCGCCGGCCCCATCGGCCTGGAGATCGTCGTCCGCACCGACGGACCCGTCCGGATCGCCCGGGAACAGCTCACCCTCGACGGCCGGACCCTCGTCGAGACCGGCGAACAGGACCTCCGGAACCGGCGGATCAACGTCAGCTGGCACAACGACACCCGGCAGGGCGACATCCGCGCGCCCTTCCCCAGCGGCGCCCTGATCACCGCCCAGATCCCGCTGCGCGTCGCCGGATCCTCACCCGGTGAGCGGAAGGTCCTGGCCGCGGCCGAACAACTCCTCACCGCGCTCCGCGAGGTCTTCCCCGTCCGCCCCGTGCCCGCCCTGATGCGCGGCTGGGCCCGCCCCGACCCGCACGCCCGGCTGCTCAGCACCGCCGCCAACATCTCCGCCGTCATCGCCCGGCTCAGCAACGAGTGCGGCCGCCGCTACGGCCAGCTGCTGCGCGTCGTCCAGACCGCCGCGCCGCACCCGCTGCTCGGCCTCGACCTCGCCCACCGCGGCACCGGCGCGGACCAGCGGGTGCTCGCCGTCTTCGACGAAGGCGTCCTCGGCCGCACCGGCGCCGACCAGGCCTCCGACGGCATGCTCCGCCACCTCGCCTTCTCCGCCGTGCTGCTCACCGGCGCCGGGGTGCTCGACCTCGACGCGGCCGCCGAGGTGCCGTGGGCGCACCGGCAGCTCACCGTGCTCGCCGAGGACCTCGGCGCCGGTCTCGGCACCGAGCAGACCGCCTCGCTGCTGCGGCTCGCCCGGGACATGTCCGGGCGCAACCAGCTGCGGGTGCTCGCCACCCTCCAGGAGCCGGCCGCCGCCCGGGAGGCGCTCGGCGGCCCCGGCGAACTGCCGCCCGGGGCCGCGCTGGTGGAGTGCCGGCGGGACCCGGACTCCGGGCACACCGTGCTGCGCGCCGAGACGGCCCGGGTGCCGGCCCAGGGCGCGCGGGGCGCGGGGCCCGTCCCTGCGGCGGTCTTCCCGGGGGCGTCCTCCGCCGGGGCGGCGGTGTCCGGGGCGGGCGGATCGGCGGCGGCCGGGCCGAGGGCGGGCGGATCCGGGGTGCCCGCCGCAGGTGCACCGGGTGGCAGTGCGGTAGACCTGGGCGGATGAACGAACGAGAGACGGAGTCCGCGGCCCCGACCCTGGAGGGGCTGCGGCAGCGGTTGGCGGAGTTCGCCGCGGCGCGCCGCTGGGAGCCCTTCCACACCCCCAAGAACCTGGCGTCGGCGCTGACCGTGGAGGCCGGTGAGCTGCTGGAGATCTTCCAGTGGCTCACACCCGAGCAGGCGTCGGCGGTGATGACCGACCCGGACCGCGCGCACCGGGTGCGGGACGAGGTGGCCGACGTGCTCGCCTACCTCCTCCAGTTCTGCACCGCCGTCGGGGTCGACCCGCTGACGGCGCTGGCGGCCAAGATCGAGCGGAACGAGCTGCGCTTCCCGGCACCCGGAGCGGCCGAAAAGGGCGGTGACGTCAACCCCGAGAGCGGTTCCTCGCCCGTGTGAGGGACGAAAGTTCTCCACAGCCCCCGGGTTGTCCACAGCTTTCCGGCCGTCGAGCGCGGATCCTCCCGTTTCGGCGCACGCTTTCGCCGTGACCGCGGGCAGGGCGCCCGCGAGCGACGGAAGGGTGGCCGCACATGGAGGCGCTGCGACTGATCAAGACGGCCCGGCACGCCCTGGCGGAGACCAGGAACGTCCCGGACGTGCTGGCCGAGGCACGGCAGGCGGCGCTGCTCACCGAGGCGGTGGGCGCCCGGTTCTCCGAGTCGGAGGACGGTGAACTCGCCGGACTCGGCCAGCAGTTGGCCGAGTCGGCGGCCCATGCGGCAGGCTGCCTGGACCAGTCGACGGGCGACGCGTCGGCGATGTCGGCCTTCGGCCTCGGCGGCAGGGCGGGGCGGCTCACCGAACTCGGCGAGCCGGGCCCGGCCCTGGGTGAACTCGGCGGGCTGCTGCGGGACGTCGGGGAGACGCTGGTGGTGCTGGCCTGCGGAGCCGACACCGAGAGCCTCTACTGGACGTGCATCGACGGGGTCGACGCCGGGGCGGAGTGCACCGATCTCGTCGGCCGACTGCTGCGGGCCGTCGGGAGGATGACGGGTGAGGGCGGGCCGCCCGACGAGGACGAGAGCGCGGCGGGGTGGGGAGCGGAAGAGGAGGGTGCGCGGGAGGGGAGCGGCCCGGGGCTCCCCGCGCCCGCGGCCGGGCGGGGGGAGCGGTTACTGGTGCTCCGGCTCGACCCGCCGGGCAGGGCGGCGGGAGCGGCGGACGGATCGGTCAGGGCGCCGGGTCAGCGGGTGGCGGCCGACTCGCCGCTCTCGGGGGCTCCGGCGGGTGCGGTGGCGCGAGCGCCGGCGGACTGCAGGTCGGCGAGGTCCGCGGTGACCGAGGCGAGCAGTTCCTGCATCTGCTCCAACAGGCTCTTCGGGATGGCGGGCACCGCCGGCCCGTCGTCGGCGGGGTGCTGCGGCGGGGCGGCGGACGCCTCGGACCAGGGCTCGGACCAGGGCTCGGACATGAGGGGACCTCTTCGGATCGGTGGTGCGGTGTGACGCTGTTGGCGGTGGCCTGACACGCTTCCGCCGCTGCAACCAACGAACTCCCTGAAGCGGGGGTCACCGACGACCACCCGATGCGGTCCAACCGGCGGTGGAGGTCAGCCTCCCGGGTGACCTCGGCTTGCCGCGGCGCTGCCACCTGGGCTAAGTCCGGGCGACCGCCGCCCGTGCAGTGGAGCACGTACCGAGCGGAGCACCGGCACACAGGCGAAGGGCCCCGGCGCCGCAGCAGCGGCACGGGGGCCCTTCGAACACCCCCAGCGGGTGCGGCCCGCATTCACGGAAGCGGGCCGCACCCACGCAAGGGGGACGGGACCGGAGCCCCGGGTGTCAGTTGTGGGCGTGGAGGTCGGCGTTGAGGCCGCCCCAGGAGCCGGAACGGGCGATGACCTCGACCGCGCCGGTCTGGGAGTTGCGGCGGAAGAGCAGGTTGTCCTGCCCGGACAGCTCGACGGCCTTGGCCACGGTGCCGTCCGGGGTGGTCACCCGGGTGCCGGCGGTGACGTAGAGGCCGGCCTCGACGACGCAGTCGCTGCCGAGCGAGATGCCGATGCCCGCGTTGGCGCCGAGCAGGCAGCGCTCACCGACCGAGACGACCTGCTTGCCGCCGCCCGACAGGGTGCCCATGATCGAGGCGCCGCCGCCGATGTCGCTGTGGTCGCCGACCACGACGCCCGCGCTGATCCGGCCCTCGACCATGGAGGTGCCCAGCGTGCCGGCGTTGAAGTTGACGAAGCCCTCGTGCATCACGGTGGTGCCGACGGCCAGGTGCGCGCCGAGCCGGACACGGTCCGCGTGGGCGATGCGCACGCCGGACGGCGCGACGTAGTCGGTCATCCGCGGGAACTTGTCGATCCCGTACACGGCGAGCTGGCCGCCCTGGGCGCGCACGGCCAGCCGGGCCTGCTCGACCTTCTCCACCGGCACCGGGCCGATGCTGGTCCACGCCACGTTGGCGAGCAGCCCGAAGATGCCGTCGAGGTTCTGGCCGTGCGGCCGCACCAGGCGGTGGCTGAGCAGGTGCAGGCGCAGGTAGGCGTCGTGCGCGTCGATCGGCTTCTCGTCCAGCGAGGCGATGGTGGTGCGCACGGCGACCACGTCGACGCCGCGGCGCGCGTCGGCCCGCAGCGCCTCGGCGGCGCCGGCGCCCAGCTCGGCCTCGGCCTGTTCGGCGGTCAGGAGGACGGTCCCGGCCGGGCCGGGCCGCTCGGCCAGCGCGGGGGCCGGGTACCAGGTGTCGAGGATGGTGCCGTCGGCGGCGACGGTGGCCAGACCGGCGGCAACGGCGCCGCTCACGGAGGTGGTGGAATCTGCAGTCACATCGTGCACGTTAACGAATGCGGGCCCCCGGTGCCGAACACGCTCACCGGCCGGACAGTACGGCGGAGGCTCCGGCGCCCGGCGGAAACCGGCTGTCCGACGGCCTGGAGCTGGGCGATACTCGGACGGGTGTTCATGTCGATCTCCACCACCGGCACCGCCGGAAGCCAGGCCACCGACCTGGCGCGCCTGCTGCACCGGCCGTCGGAGGCGGTCCAGCGGGTCGCGACCGCGTACGGCGAGGCGCACGTCTTCTTCCCGGAGGCGGAGGACGATCGCTGTACGGCCGTTCTGCTGCTGGAGGGCGATGCGGCGGCGCCGGCCCGCAAGGCGCGGGGAGGCGAGCGCACCGCCGCGCCGGACGTCACGGACGCCCGGGGCGCCGACGACCTCCGCTACGCCGTGTCCTCACGGTTCGCGGCAGTACTGCGGGCCGTGTTCCGGTCGGCGATGGAGGGCCCCGGTGCGGACGGGTGCGCCCTTCCGCTGCGGATCGAGCTGCCCGCCGTCCGTGCGGACGGCGGCGGTGACGCCGACGGCGGTACGGGCGGGGTCGGCGGTGCGGCCCTGGCGCGGCGTCTGTTCGAGCCGCTGGGCTGGCGGGTCGAGGCGGTGGCGATCGCGCTGGACGAGGAGTTCCCCGAGTGGGGCGAGTCGCCGTACGTCCGGCTCGTACTGGAGGCCTCGGCCGTCCGCCCGGCCGACGCGCTCTGGCAACTGGCCGTGCTGCTGCCCGTGCTGGACGGCGGCACGGAGCACCGGGTGCTGCCGGAGGGGGTCGAGAAGCTGCTCGCCGCCGATGAGGGCTGGTCGGCCGCGCACCCCGAACGCGAGCTGATCCTCCGTAGCCTGACCCGCCGCGGACCGGCCCCCGACCTCGCCGGCTCCACCGGCCCCACCGACCCCACCGGCTCCACCGCCGGCACCGCCCCCGCCGGAAGCACCGACGGCCTCGGTCATGCCGAGCACGCCGCCGCCGCCGGTGCCGGGGCGGCCGAGACGGCCGGGGCGGCGGTCCTGGCCGCGCTGCGCGAGGTCCGGGCCGCCCGGGTGGTGGTTCTCGGCTGCGGCCGGGGCGGACTGATCGCCCTGCTGCTGGCGGCGGGCCGGTTCACCGAGCTGCTGGGCGTGGACACCTCGCTGCGGGTGCTGGCCGAGGCCGCGCACCGCCTCGGTCTGGAGCGCACGTCGGAGCCTCTGCCGGAGTGGGCGGCCACCCGGCGGACGACCCGGGTCAGACTGGTGCAGGGCGCGCTGATGTACGCGGACGCCCGGCTGAAGGGCTTCGACGCGGTGGTGCTCGACGCCCGTACGGTCCTGCAGGCGGATCCGGCCCGGCGGCCGGCCCTGGAGCACGCGGTGTTCGGGGCGGTGCGTCCGGCGGCGGTCGTCGTCACCGCGCCGGCCGGCGGTCCCGGCCTCCGCACCTGGGCGGAACGGGTGGCGGCCGAGCACGGCTACACCGTCACGGTGGCGGCCCCGGCCGGGCCGGCCCTCTTCGGACGCGGTACCCCGACCCCCGGTGGAGGCGAGCCCCGATGACCGACGGCGAGACGAACCCCGGCCCTCCGCCCCCCGCTCCCGCATCAAAGGCAACGGCAACGACAACGACAACGGGCACCGCGACGGGCACCCCCACGGGCACGGCAACGGGCACGACCGTGACGGTGACCGAGGCCTCCCTCGTCGTGCTGATCGGCACCAGCGGTGCGGGAAAGTCCACCTTCGCCCGCCGCCACTTCCGTCCCACCGAGGTGGTCTCCTCCGACACCTGCCGCGCGCTGGTGGCCGACGACGAGAACGACCAGTCCGCCTCCGCCGACGCGTTCGACGTCCTGCACTACATCGTCGGCAAGCGCCTCGCCGCCGGTCGGCTGACGGTGGTGGACGCCACCAACGTCCAGGCGGAGGCCCGCAAGCGGCTGGTCGCGATCGCCCGCGAGCACGACGTCCGGCCGGTGGCGATCGTGCTGGACGTGCCGCCGGGCGTCTGCGCCGAGCGCACCCGGCTCCGCGAGGACCGCGAGCTGCCCGCGTACGTGATCCCGCGCCAGCACCGCGAGTTGAAGGCGTCCCTGGCCGGTCTGGCGAAGGAGGGGTTCCGCCGGGTGCACGTGCTGCGTGGCGCGGACGAGGTCGCGGCCGCCGAGGTGGTGCGGGCGAAGCGGCGCTCCGACCTGCGTGACCGGACCGGCCCGTTCGACCTGGTCGGCGACGTCCACGGCTGCCGTGCCGAGCTGGAGTCGCTGCTCTCCCGTCTCGGCTACCGGATCGTCCGCGACGGGGCGGGCCGACCGGTGGACGCGGTGCCGCCGGTCGGCCGGACGGCGGTCTTCGTCGGCGACCTGGTCGACCGCGGCCCGGACACGCCGGGCGTGCTGCGGCTGGTGATGGGCATGGTGGCGGCCGGGCACGCGCTCTGCGTGTCGGGCAACCACGAGCAGAAGCTCGCGCGGGCGCTGGACGGCGAGCGGGTCAACCCCTCGCACGGCCTGCGCGAGTCCCTCGAACAGCTGGAGTCCGAGCCGGAGGGGTTCCGCGGCGAGGTCCGGGAGTTCATCCGCGGCCTGACCGACCACTACCTGCTGGACGGCGGCGCCCTGGTGGTCTGCCACGCGGGCCTGCCGGAGCGCTACCACGGCCGCTCCTCCGGCCGGGTCCGCTCGCACGCGCTGTACGGGGAGACGACCGGTGAGACCGACGAGTACGGCCTGCCGGTGCGTCACCCGTGGGCGGAGGAGTACCGGGGGCGGGCGATGGTGGTCTACGGGCACACGCCGCTGCCGGTGGCGAGCTTCCTGCACAACACGGTCTGCCTGGACACCGGCTGCGTCTTCGGCGGGGAACTGACCGCGCTGCGCTACCCGGAGCGCGAGCTGGTCACCGTCGGGGCCGAGCGGCAGTGGTACGCGCCGGGCCGGCCGCTGCTCAGCGCCGCGCCGGGCGGGCGGGAGGGCCGTCCGCTGGACCTGGCCGACGTGGCGGGCCGCCGGGTGGTGGAGACGGCGCTGCTCGGTCCGGTCGCCGTCCGGGAGGAGAGCGCGGCGGCGGCGCTGGAGACGATGAGCCGGTCGGCGGTCGACCCCCGGCTGCTGGTCCACCTGCCGCCCGCGGTGCCGCCGGGACCGGCCGCGCACCGCCCGGGGTACCGGGAGCACCCGGACGAGGTCTTCGCCGGGTACCGCGCGGACGGGGTCCGGCACGTCCTGTGCGAGGAGTGGCACCCGGGCTCCCGCGCGGTGGTGCTGGTCTCCCGGGACGACGCGGCGCTGGCGCGGCGGTTCGGTCCGGCCGGTCCGGGGGCGGTCTGGTCGCGGACGGGCGGGGCGCTACTCGGCGGCGAGGAGTGCGCCGCGGTGCTCGGCCGGGTGCGGGCGGCGGCGGAGCGGGCGGGGCTCTTCGAGGAGCTGGGCACCGGCTGGCTGCTGCTGGACGCGAGCCTGGCGGCCCGGCCGGCGACGGACGACGGGCCTTCGCCGCACCGCGGCCGGGCGGCGGTCGGCGCGGCGGCGGGTGCGGCGCTGCCGTCGGTGCTCGCCGCGCTGGAGCGGGCGGCGGACCGCGGGTTGGACGTCGGCGCGCTGGCCGACCGCCGGCGTCGCGGGGCGGCGGACGTGCGGGCGTACACCGCGGCGCACCGCCGGTACGCGCGCGCTGCGCAGGGGGCGCCGGGTGTCCGGCTGGCGCCGTTCCGGGTACTGGCCGCCGAGGGCGCGAACCTGGCGACCCGTCCGCGCGAGGAGCAGCTGGCCTGGATCGACCGCCTGGTCGAGGCGGACCGCGCCGCCGGATCCACGGTCGGGGCCGGACCGGCGGCGGGAACCGGGGCAGGTCCGGTGGACCGGGTCGGCGGTGCGGCCGGCCCCGTCCTGTACCCGACCGCCCGGCTGGCGGTGGACACCGGGGACGAGGCGTCGACGGCCGCGGCGGTGGCGTGGTGGGAGGAGCTGACCGGGGCGGGCGGTGCGCCGGGCATGGTGGTCGGACCGCCGGCGTCGCCGGTGCGGGGCGCGGCGGGGGAGGGCCGGCCGGGCGGGCTGGTGCAGCCGGCGGTGAAGGTCCGCGGCCGGGAGTACCTGCGGCTGCTCCACGGCCCGGAGTCCCCCGGGCAGCCGGAGCGGCAGCGCGGCGGGGCGCTCGGACTGAAGCGCTTGCTGGCGCTGCGCGAGTACGCGCTCGGTCTGGAGGCGTTGGACCGGCTGGCCGGTGGCGAGCCGCTCTGGCGGGTGCACGAGCCGGTGTTCGCGGTTCTGGCGCTGGAGGCGGAGCCGGTCGACCCCCGGTTGTAGCCCCGGTTACAGCCCGGTTGCACGGCCCCCGCCGTCGGCTCCCGCGCGGCGGTGCGTACCCCTGCTCCGAGCCCACGGAACACCGAACAGCCGGTGTCGGGCGCGGGAAGGTTCGTCGGTGCCGGGAGTGCCTCCCGTGCACGGCGGGTGCCGCGGGTGGCGTGTGCGGGCGCCGATCCGGCCTGCTCAGCCGTTCAATGGTGGGTCGGAGTGCCCGGTCGCGCGGCTGCGGCCCCTCCGGTCCGGAACCCCCGACCATTGAATAGAAATTCCGAGCATCGTATAGAGTTGCTGCTTTCCGCCCGACCCGTCACCCCAGGAGCCTGGCATGGCGTTCAACCTCCGGAACCGGCACTTCCTCAAGGAGCTCGATTTCACGCCCCAGGAGTTCCGCTTCCTGGTGGACCTCGCCGCCCAGCTCAAGGCGGCGAAGTACGCGGGCATCGAGCAGCCCAGGCTGCGGGGCCGGAACATCGCGCTGATCTTCGAGAAGACCTCGACCCGGACCCGTTGTGCCTTCGAGGTCGCCGCCCACGACCAGGGCGCCACCACCACCTACCTGGACCCGAGCGGCTCCCAGATCGGCCACAAGGAGTCGATCAAGGACACCGCCCGGGTGCTCGGCCGGATGTTCGACGGCATCGAGTACCGCGGGCACGGCCAGGCGGTGGTCGAGGAACTGGCCGCCCACGCCGGGGTGCCGGTCTGGAACGGCCTCACCGACGAGTGGCACCCCACCCAGCTGCTCGCCGACGTGCTGACGGTCACCGAGCACACCACCAAGCCGCTCGCCGAGGTGACGCTGGCCTACCTCGGTGACGCCCGCTCGAACATGGGCAACTCGCTGCTGGTCACCGGTGCGCTGCTCGGCATGGACGTCCGGATCGTCGCGCCGCGTTCGCTCTGGCCGGCGGAGGACGTGCAGAAGGCCGCCCGGACGCTCGCCGAGAGCACCGGTGCCCGGCTCACCCTCACCGAGGACGTCGCCGAGGGCGTGGCCGGCGCCGACTTCCTCTACACCGACGTCTGGGTCTCGATGGGCGAGCCCAAGGAGGTCTGGGCCGAGCGGGTCGCGCTGCTCAAGCCGTACCAGGTGTCGATGGCGACGGTGCGGGCCACCGGCAACCCGGCGGTGAAGTTCCTGCACTGCCTGCCCGCCTTCCACGACCTCGGCACGGTGGTGGGGCGGCAGCTGTTCGAGGAGACCGGCATGGCGGAGCTGGAGTGCACCGACGAGCTGTTCGAGTCGGAGCACTCCGTCGTCTTCGACCAGGCGGAGAACCGCCTGCACACCATCAAGGCCGTCCTGGTCGCGACCCTCGGGTCCTGACGGGCGCCGGAGGCGCCGCGGGGTGCGTCCTAGAGGTCTTCCAGCTTGACGCAGGCGACCCGGTCGTTCGCGCCGTGCCGGCTGTGCCCGTCGTCGCCGTGCCCGTCGTGGCCGTGCACGGCGTGCCGCCCGTCCGTGCCGTGCCGCCCGTCCGTGCTGCGCCGTCCCTCCGCGTCGGCCGGGCCGCCCGCGTGCAGGACCAGCGAGCGGGCCTCGCCCGGCCGGGGCTGCCAGGCCACCACCGCCGCGGCGGTGCCGTCGCCGCGCCCGTCGGTGCGCAGGGCGAGCCGCAGCTCGTTGCGGTCGTTGGCGTAGGCGGGATCGGTGGACGGGCGGACCGGGTCCACCGCGTCCTGGTAGTGCGGGCCGGACGCGGCGGGGTCCGCCCCGCACGGGCCGGTGTGCAGGTGGACCGGGAACTCGCGGTCGGCGGCGACCCCGGTCACGCTCATGGTCAGGACGGTCCGCCCGGGCGCCGAGCGGTCGACCACCACCCGGACGTGTGAGCCGTACGGGACCAGGTCGGGCGCGTGGCTGATCGCGGTCGGCGGGACGAAGGCCGTGGCGGGGTCGAAGTCGGCCTCGGTGGCCGAGACCGGTACGGCGGCGGGTGCCAGCAGGGCGAGCGGGAGCAGGGCGGCGGCGAGCGGAGCGGACATCGGCGGGCCTTCTCTGGCTGGGCGTGCCTCCCCGGAGGGGGCGCGGCAGGGCGGACGCCCTGCTCAACGGCGCCCGCCGCCCCCGGACACGCCCCGCGGGCCACCCATCCGACCGCCCGCGCATCCGCCCGACTGCCCGACCGTCCGCGCATCCGCCCGATCGTTCGTCCGCCTATCCGACCGCCCGGCGGTGCGTGCGGCCGTGCCCGACCGCGCCCGGCTGCCGGCCGCGCGCTACCCGGTGGCCCCGTCCGACCGCCGGATCCCCCGGATCTCGCACCGCGGCCCGCTGGCCCGCATCAGCCGCAGGTCCGCCGTGACCAGCGGCACCCCGTACTGCTCGGCCACCGCCACGTACGCGGCGTCGTCCGGGGTGAGGTTGTCCTTGAGTTCCCAGATCCGGCCGAGCAGCGGCCCGACCGGCACCTTGCGGATCGCGAGGCCGGGCAGCTCGGCGGCGATCTCGCCCACCCGCTCGGCGGTGAGCTCGCGGGCCAGGTAGAGGCCGCGGAGCGACTGCATCACCTCGATGACGACGTGCTCGGGCGCCACCCACTCGCCGTCCGCGGCCAGTTCGGCCCGGGCGGCGGCCCCGCGCTCGCCCTCGTCGGCCAGTGCGAGCACCAGCGCGGACGCGTCCACCACGATCATCAGTCGGCCCCCGGCCCGTTCCGGCGTCCACCGGCCCCTGTGCCGGTGTCGGTCACCGGCCACGGTACCGGGGCGGCGCGCTCACCCGGCGGGTGGGACGGTGCCGCCGGACGCCGCGGCGGTGCCCCCGGCCTTGCCCCCGGCCGTGCTGCCCCCGGCCGTGCCCGCCGCGGAGCCGGTGGAAGGCGCCGAGGACGGTGCGCCGCGGCCCGGGTCGTCGTAGTGGAAGGGCCGGATCGCCTGCTCGGCCCGCTGCGCGGTCTCCGCGGTGATCCACTCCTGGAAGGAGGGTGCCGCCGCCAGCCACCTGACCTGCTCCAGGGTCAGCGGCAGCCCCTTGCGGACCGGCTTGACCTTTGCGGACCCGGCGACCTCGGCCGTGTTGGCCACCGTGACCCTGACCCGGGTGTTGTCGGGCCGCAGCAGGTCGGCCGCGCGCGAGACGTAATCGGCGCTGCTCGACTCGGTGAGCAGCAGGTGGCCGCCGTCCGGGAGGACGGTGCCGGAGCACTGGTCGTACTGGCCGCCGCGGTTGACCCGCTCGCAGTCGTAGACGTTGTCGTAGCCGGTGAAGGACGGGTCCGAGCCGGGGCCGGGCTCGTAGTAGCCGGGCCGGAAGTGCGCGCCGACGCCGCCGTGGACCTCGACGCGGACGAGGGCCGGTCCGTTGCCGTCGTCGTAGTAGAGGCTGCCTCGGGCGACCACGTTGGCCGGCTCGGTGCCCGTCAGGCCGACGAGCGAGGAGTAGCCGGTGAACCCCGAGAGGGTCCCGCCGGGCGGCAGGGCGTCGGCGAGGGCGAGGGCGGCGGCGTGGCCGGTCAGCGCGATCCTTCCGGCGTCGGCCCCGGTGCCGTACTGCAGGCGCTCCGGGCCGTCGTCGGGCTTCTGCACCGGCGTGGGGTACGCGGAGGCGCTCGGGGCCGGCGAGCCGCCCTGGGTCGGTGCGGTGGCCGTGACCGCCGACGGTCCGTCGCCCGGCCGGACGGCGACCGCGGCGCCGACGGCCAGCAGGGTGACCGCGGCGACCGCGCCGGTGACGGTGGCACGGCGCCGCCGCCGGATCGCCCGGCCGCGTCCGGCGGCGGCGGCGATCAGCGGGCCGAGGTCCGGGCCGATGCCGCCGACGGCCCGGTCGAAGGTGCTGGACAGCTGTCGGCCGTCCGGTTCGAGTGTGTCGTCCTGGGTGTCCATGTGCTTCGTCGGTTCCTTCCGGCTGAGGTGTCCTGGAGCAGGGGAGAGCGAGGGGTGAGCAAGGGTGAGCAAGGGTGAGCAGGGGTGAGCAAGGGGGAGCGCCATGGGAGAGCGAGGGGAGAGCGAGGAGGGAGCGGGCGGGCGTGACCCGGCCACCGGTCGGCGCCGAACCCCGTGCGGCGCCGACCGGACGGCCGAGCGGCTCCGGCCCACCCTCTTCAGGGGGCGGTGAGCTGTTCGGAGGCCTGCGGTCCGAGCACGCCGCGCAGCCGCCCGAGGGCGCGCAGCGCCTGGCTGCGCACCGCCCCGGTGCTGACGCCGAGTTCGGCGGCGGTCTCCTCGACGCTGCGGTCCTCCCAGTAGCGCAGCACCAGGACGGCCCGGTCCCGGGGCGGCAGTTCGGCGAGTGCGGCGAGCAGGGTGACCCGCAGCGCCGGGTCGCCGGCGGGTGCGGGGCCGGCGGGTGGTTCCGGTAGTTCGCGGAGGGCGGGTCGTTCGGCGGTGCGCCGCAGCCGCCGGTGGGAGAGGTAGCTGCGGACGAGCACGCTGCGGGCGTAGGCGTCCTGGTTCTCGGCCCGGCGGACCCTGGTCCAGGCGGCGAAGAGCTTGGCGAGGGTGACCTGGGTGAGGTCCTCGGCGAGGTGCCAGTCGCCGCAGAGCAGGAGTGCGGTCCGGAAGAGGTGGTGCCCCCGGCTGTGCGCGAAGGTCTCGAACTCCGCGGACTCCTCGGCCCGTCGTGTTGTCCCGATCACGCTGCCCCGCCCCTCGGACTCCCCTGGTTGGGGGCCCGTTCGCCCCTCTGCGCATGGTTAGACGCGTGAGCCCGGGGATCGTGTTACGGGCGGGCGCGAGGAGATGTGCGCGGCGGGGGCGTCCGGGGCGTGGTGCCGACGTGGCGGAGCCGACGCCATGCACTATGGTTTATCTCGACATCGAGATAACTGCCCTTTACGATATATCTCGACATCAAGATACTTGCCGAGAGGCGCTCACCGGCGGTGCGGGCAAGGTAAGCCTAAGTAAGGCTGACCTTACCACCGTGGCGGCCGGAATACCGCACGAAGCACCTAGAAGGAGTCAGTCGTGTCCGCGAACAGCTTCGACGCCCGCAGCTCGCTGCAGGTGGGCGACGAGTCGTACGAGATCTTCAAGCTCTCCGCCGTCGAGGGTTCCGAGCGGCTGCCGTACAGCCTCAAGGTGCTGCTGGAGAACCTGCTCCGCACCGAGGACGGCGCCAACATCACCGCCGACCACATCCGCGCCCTCGGCAACTGGGACGCCGACGCCCAGCCGAGCCAGGAGATCCAGTTCACGCCGGCCCGCGTGATCATGCAGGACTTCACCGGCGTGCCGTGCGTGGTCGACCTCGCCACCATGCGTGAGGCCGTCAAGGAGCTGGGCGGCGACCCGGCCAAGATCAACCCGCTGGCCCCGGCCGAGCTGGTCATCGACCACTCCGTCATCGCCGACAAGTTCGGCACCCCGGACGCCTTCGTCCAGAACGTCGAGATCGAGTACGGCCGCAACAAGGAGCGCTACCAGTTCCTGCGCTGGGGCCAGACCGCGTTCGACGAGTTCAAGGTCGTCCCGCCCGGCACCGGCATCGTCCACCAGGTGAACATCGAGCACCTGGCCCGCACCGTCATGGTCCGCGGCGGCCAGGCCTACCCGGACACCTGCGTCGGCACCGACTCGCACACCACCATGGTCAACGGCCTGGGCGTGCTGGGCTGGGGCGTCGGCGGCATCGAGGCCGAGGCCGCGATGCTCGGCCAGCCGGTCTCCATGCTGATCCCGCGCGTGGTCGGCTTCAAGCTCAACGGCCAGCTGCCGGCCGGCACCACCGCCACCGACCTGGTGCTCACCATCACCGAGATGCTGCGCAAGCACGGTGTGGTCGGCAAGTTCGTCGAGTTCTACGGCGAGGGCGTCACCGCGATCCCGCTGGCGAACCGCGCCACCATCGGCAACATGTCGCCGGAGTTCGGCTCGACCTGTGCGATCTTCCCGATCGACGCCGAGACCATCAACTACCTGAAGCTCACCGGCCGCGACGAGCAGCAGCTCGCCCTGGTCGAGGCGTACGCCAAGGAGCAGGGCCTCTGGCACGACCCGTCGGTCGAGCCGGTCTACTCCGAGTACCTGGAGCTGGACGTCTCCACCGTCGTCCCGTCGATCTCCGGCCCGAAGCGCCCGCAGGACCGCGTGATCCTGGCCGAGGCCGCCGAGAAGTTCGCCGAGGCGCTGCCGACCTACTCCGCCGAGGCCTCCAAGCCGACCACCGTCACCGCCCCCGACGGCTCGTCCTACGAGATCGACAACGGCGCGGTCGTGATCGCCTCGATCACCTCCTGCACCAACACCTCCAACCCCTCCGTCATGCTGGGCGCCGCCCTGCTGGCGAAGAAGGCCGTGGAGAAGGGCCTGCGCGTCAAGCCCTGGGTCAAGACCACCCTGGCGCCCGGCTCCAAGGTCGTCATGGACTACTACGAGAAGGCCGGCCTGCTCCCGTACATGGAGAAGCTGGGCTTCAACCTGGTCGGCTACGGCTGCGTCACCTGCATCGGCAACTCGGGCCCGCTGCCCGAGGAGGTCTCGGCCGCGGTGAACGAGGCCGACCTCGCGGTCGTCTCGGTGCTCTCCGGCAACCGCAACTTCGAGGGCCGGATCAACCCGGACGTGAAGATGAACTACCTGGCGTCCCCGCCGCTGGTGGTCGCCTACGCCCTCGCCGGCAACATGAACATCGACATCACCCGCGACGCCCTGGGCCAGGACGCCGACGGCAACGACGTGTTCCTCGCCGACATCTGGCCGTCGGAGAAGGAGGTCGCCGACACCGTCGCCGGCTCCATCGACGAGGCCATGTTCGACAAGGGCTACCAGGACGTCTTCGCCGGCGACCACCGCTGGCAGTCGCTCCCGGTCCCGACCGGCAACACCTTCGAGTGGGACGCCGAGTCCACCTACGTCCGCAAGCCCCCGTACTTCGAGGGCATGGCCAAGACCCCGAGCCCGGTGACCGACATCGCCGGCGCCCGCGTCCTGGCCAAGCTGGGCGACTCGGTCACCACCGACCACATCTCCCCGGCCGGCAACATCAAGCCGGGCACCCCGGCGGCGCAGTACCTGACCGCCAACGGTGTGGAGAAGCGCGACTTCAACTCGTACGGCTCGCGCCGTGGCAACCACGAGGTGATGATCCGCGGCACCTTCGCCAACATCCGCCTGCGCAACCAGATCGCGCCGGGCACCGAGGGCGGCTACACCCGCGACTTCACCCAGGCCGACGCGCCGGTGTCGTTCATCTACGACGCCTCGCAGAACTACCAGGCCGCCGGCATCCCGCTGGTCGTCCTGGCCGGCAAGGAGTACGGCTCGGGCTCGTCCCGCGACTGGGCCGCCAAGGGCACCGCGCTGCTGGGCGTGAAGGCCGTCATCGCCGAGTCCTACGAGCGCATCCACCGCTCGAACCTGATCGGCATGGGCGTCCTCCCGCTGCAGTTCCCGGAGGGCCAGAACGCCGAGTCCCTCGGCCTGACCGGCGAGGAGACCTTCTCCTTCACCGGCGTGACCGAGCTCAACGAGGGCCGCACCCCGCAGACCGTCAAGGTCGTCGCCGGTGACGTCGAGTTCGACGCGGTCGTCCGCATCGACACCCCCGGCGAGGCGGACTACTACCGCAACGGCGGCATCCTGCAGTACGTGCTGCGCAGCCTGATCAACGGCTGATCCTCCGACAGCCGCCGAGAGGCCGGACCGCGTTCCCGCGGTCCGGCCTCTTTTGCATGCTGCCCCGCCCCGGCCCGTCCCCTTGTGCGGGCGCGGTGCGATGGACTAAACCTCTATGCCAGCTGGTCCAGACCAATTGACGCTGCTTCAGAGAATAGGTCCGGTATGCCCACTCGCACCTCCGCCCTGCTCGCCGCCGCCACCGTCGCCGCGCTGCTCGCCGCCCCCGCGACCGCCAACGCCGCCGGGGAGCGGCACGGCCCCGCCCTCAAGGGACAGCGGGTCGGCTACTTCACCCAGTGGGGCGCCGACAGCTCCGCGAAGCGGGTGCAGGAGTCCGGCCAGGCCGGGAAGCTCACGGTCGTCAACTACGCCTTCGGCAACGTCTCGGCCGACGGCACCTGCTTCGAGACCAACGACGCCGGCCAGGGCGACGCCCACAACGACTACCAGCGCGCCTTCTCCGCCGCCGAGTCGGTGGACGGCGTGGCCGACGCGCCCGACCAGAAGCTCAAGGGCCACTTCAACCAACTGCGCAAGCTCAAGGCGAAGAACCCGCAGCTCAGGGCGGTGATCTCGCTGGGCGGCTGGAGCTGGTCCAAGTACTTCTCGGACGCCGCCGCCACCGACGAGGCGCGCAGGAAGTTCGTCTCCTCCTGCATCGACCTCTACCTCAAGGGCGACGTGCCGCAGCTCGCCGGTTCCCCGGAGGGCGGCGCGGGCGCGGCCGCGGGCGTCTTCGACGGCATCGACGTCGACTGGGAGTACCCGGGCGGCGGCGGTGACGCCGGCAACGTGGTCCGCCCCGAGGACGGCCGCAACTTCACCCTGCTGATGGCGGAGTTCCGCAGGCAGCTGGACGAGCTGGGCGGCAGGAACGGCAACGGCAACGGCAACGGAAAGGGCAACGGAAAGGGCAAGGGCAAGAACGAGCACTACCTGCTGACCGCCGCCGTCGCCGCCAACGAGACCGTCGCGGACCGGCTGGAGCTGCCCGAGCTCGCGAAGTCCGTCGACTGGCTCAACCTGATGACCTACGACCTGCACGGTCCGTGGGAGGGCAAGGGCCCGGCCAACCACCAGGCCAACCTCTACTCCGACCCGACCGACGCGGACGCGCGGCAGCGCAGCGCGGACAAGGCCGTCGACCACTACGCCCGGCGCGGTCTGCCCTCCCAGCAGACCGTCCTCGGCGCGCCGTTCTACGGCCACGGCTGGACCGGCGTGCCGGCCGGCGCCCGCCACGGCCTGTACCAGAAGGCCACCGGCACCGTGCCGGACCTCTCCTACAAGGAGATCAACGCGCTGCCCGGCACCACCCACGTGGACCGCGACCACGGCGCGTCCTGGCGGTACGACGGATCCACCTTCTACAGCTACGACTCGGCCGAGGTGCTCACCGAGAAGGCCCGGTACGCGCGGTGGAACGACCTGGCCGGGGTGATGGTCTGGTCGCTGGACGGCGACGACGCGAAGGGCAGCGCGATCGCCGCCCTGGACCGCGGCCTGCGCGGCAACTGACGGCCCGCGCGCGGCCGGAGCGGGCCGCAGGCGCAACGGGCAGGGCCCGCCACGACGGATGCCGTGGCGGGCCCTGCCCGTTCGCTGTGCCGGCGGGCCCGTCGCCGGGCCGGCCGCCCCGGCCGTCAGGCCCGGTCGCAGTCCTGCGCCCGCAGCGCCCGGGCCAGGTCGTCCCGGCGCTCCAGCACCAGCCGGCGCAGCGCGGGCGCCGCGTCCGGGTGCCCGGCCAGCCAGCCGTCCGCCTCGGCCAGCGTCGCCTCGCCCACCTGCGCCTGCGGGAAGAAGCCGCCGACGATCCGCATCGCGATCTCGATGGTGCGGTCGGCCCAGATCCGCTCCAGCAGCTTGAAGTAGGGCGCGGCGTAGAGCGCGGTGAGGTCGCGGTGCCCGGGCAGCCCGAAGCCGGCGATGTTGGCCTCGACCAGGGCGTTGGGCAGCTCGTCCGAGTCGATCACGGCGGACCAGGCGGCGGCCTTGGCCTCCGGGGTCGGCCGGGCGGCCAGGCACTGGGTGTGCTGGCGCCGGCCGCTGGCGGTGTGGTCGGCCGCGAGCTCCTCGGCCAGCTCCTCGTCGGAGGCCTGGCCGGCCGCGGAGAGCGCCAGCCAGAGTGCCCAGCGCAGCTCCTGGTCGACCTCCAGCCCGTCGATCCGGGCGGTGCCGGCGAGCAGGCCGCGGACCAGGCCGAGGTGCTCGGAGCCGTTGGCGGTCTGGGCCAGGAACCGGGCCCAGGCCAGCTGGTGGTCGCTGCCGGGGGCGGCGGCGCGCAGTTCGCGGAGCGCGCCGTCGGCGAGCAGCCGGCCGCCCTCGCCGCGCCAGGCCGGGTCGGCGTACAGGTCGACGGCGCTCTTGGCCTGGGTGTGCAGCGACTGCAGGACGCCGATGTTGGCCTCCTGGCCGGCGAACCGCAGGACGAGCGCGATGTAGTCGCGGGCCGGCATCAGGGCGTCGCGGGTGAGGTTCCAGACCGCGGACCAGCCGAGCGCGCGGGCCAGGTCGTCCTTGACGTCGCCGAGGCCGGCGCGCAGCGTCTCCAGCGACTCGGCGTCGAAGCGGATCTTGCAGTACGTGAGGTCGTCGTCGTTGAGCAGGACGAGCGCGGGCCGGGCGAGGCCGGTGGCCTCGGCGACCACGGTGCGGGCCTCGGTGACGTCGAGCTCGATCCGCCGGGTGCGGACGAGGGCGCCGTCGGCGTCCCGGTCGTAGAGGCCGACCGCGATCCGGTGCGGGCGGAGCACCTCGCCGTCCTGGTGGATGGCGAGTTCGGTGATCCGGCCCTCGGCGTCGACGGTGACCTCGGGGGTGAGCGCGTTCACGCCGGCGGTCTGCAGCCAGGCGGCGGCCCAGGACTTGAGGTCGCGGCCGCTGGTCTCCTCCAGGATGTCCAGCAGGTCGGCGAGTTCGGTGTTGCCGAAGGCGTGCCGCTTGAAGTAGCGGCGGGCGCCCTCGAAGAACGCCTCCGAACCGGCGTAGGCCACCAGCTGCTTGAGCACCGAGGCGCCCTTGGCGTAGGTGATGCCGTCGAAGTTGAGCTTGGCGTCCTCGAGGTCGCGGATGTCCGCGGTGATCGGGTGGGTGGTGGGGAACTGGTCCTGCCGGTAGGCCCAGGCCTTGCGCTGGTTGGCGAAGGTGACCCAGGCGCCGGAGTAGCGGGTGCGGGCGCCGACCAGGCCGTAGGAGCCCATGAAGTCGGCGAAGGACTCCTTCAGCCACAGGTCGTCCCACCAGCGCATGGTGACCAGGTCGCCGAACCACATGTGGGCCATCTCGTGCAGGATCACGTTGGCCCGGCCCTCGTAGGCGGCGTCGGTGACCCTGGAACGGAAGATGAACTCCTCGCGGAAGGTGACGCAGCCGGGGTTCTCCATCGCGCCGATGTTGTACTCGGGGACGAAGGCCTGGTCGTACTTGCCGAAGGGGTACGGGTAGTCGAACTGCTCGTGGAAGAAGTCGAGCCCGAGCTTGGTGACGCCGAGGATCTCGTCGGAGTCGAAGTAGGGGGCGAGCGAGCGGCGGCACATCGCGGAGAGCGGGATCTCCAGCACGGTGCCGTCGGCGAGGGTGCGGCTGTAGTGGTCGCGCGCGACGTGGTACGGGCCGGCGACCACGGCGGTGAGGTAGGTGGAGATCGGCTGGGTCGGCGCGAACTCCCAGGTGCGCGCGGCGCCGTCCTCGGTGACGTTCTCGTGCGGGGCGTTGGACCAGACGTTCCAGGCGGCCGGCGCGGTGACGGTGAAGGCGAACGGCGCCTTCAGGTCGGGCTGCTCGAAGGTGGCGAAGACCCGGCGGGCGTCGGCCGGCTCGTAGTGGGTGTAGAGGTAGGTCTCGCCGTCGACCGGGTCGGTGAACCGGTGCAGGCCCTCGCCGGTGCGGCTGTAGGAGCAGTCGGCGTCGACGGTGAGGACGTTCTCCGCGGCGAGGCCGTCGATGTGCACCCGGGCGCCGTCGAAGGCGGTGGCCGGGTCGAGGTCGCGGCCGTTGAGGGTGACGGCGCGGACGCCCGTGGCGAGCAGGTCGAGGAAGGTCGACGACCCGGGCTCGGCGCAGCGGAACGCGATGGTGGTGGTGGAACGGAAGGTCGCGGCCGCGGGATCGGTGGCCGAGGTCACGTCCAGCCGGACCCGGTAGTCGTCCACGCCCAGGATGCTGGCCCGCTGCTGGGCTTCGTCGCGGCTCAGGTTCTTGCCCGGCACGGCGGTACTCCTTTGTCCGGCTCGCACGGTGGTGCGGTCTTCGGCGGTGCGGTTGGTGCGGCGCGCTGTGGTGCTGCGGGGGCATCCTTTCACGCCCCCCGCGCCGGTACCATTGCACAACTCGGGGCGACGGCCCGGAATCAGCGGTGGCGGGCGGGTGTTGGCGCAGGGTGGGGTGCCCCGTGCGGGCCCGTACCACCCACTTCCGGATCTCTCTCGAAGGACGACAGCCGTGACGACTGCCGCTGAGCGCAAGACCGCCGACTTCTGGTTCGACCCGGCCTGCCCGTGGGCGTGGATGACGTCCCGCTGGCTGATCGAGGTGCAGCAGCTCCGTCCGGTGGACGTGAACTGGCACGTCATGAGCCTGTCCGTGCTGAACGAGAACCGTGACCTGCCGCAGCAGTACCGGGAGCTGCTGGACAACGCCTGGGGCGCGGTGCGGGTCTGCATCGCGGCCGCGCAGCAGCACGGCGACGAGGTGCTGGGCCGGCTCTACACCGAGCTGGGCACCCGTTTCCACAACGAGGGCCTGCCGCAGAACCGGGAGACCATAGAGGCGGCGCTGGTCGCGGCGGGCCTGCCGGCGGGGCTGGCGGACGCGGCGTCCACCGACGCGTACGACGAGGCCCTGCGGGCCTCGCACAAGGAGGGCATCACCCTGGTCGGCGAGGACGTCGGCACCCCGGTGATCGCGGTCGAGGGCGCGGACGGCGAGCGGGTGGCCTTCTTCGGCCCGGTGGTCACCCCGATCCCGCGCGGCGAGGCGGCGGCCCGGCTCTGGGACGGCACCCTGCTGGTCGCCGGCACGCCGGGCTTCTACGAGATCAAGCGGACCCGTACGGCGAGCCCGTCCTTCGAGTAGCCGGCACCCCGTAGTAGCCGGCACCCCGTGGACGACGGAGGGGCCCGGTACCGCCGCGAGCGCGGTACCGGGCCCCTCCGTCGTGTCCGGGCCTGCCGGACGCCCCGCGGGTCAGCCGCGGGCGGCGTCCCGGCGCTGCTTGACCAGGCCGGCCGCGCTGAGCAGCGCGACCAGCACGCCGGCCGCGTACAGCTGCTGCCGGTTGCCCTCGGTGGTGGTCATCAGGGCGAGGATGCCGGCCACGGCGGCCATCGCGATCCAGGTCAGGTACGGGAAGCCCCACATCTTCACGGTGAGCAGCTCGGGCGCCTCGCGCTCCAGCCGGCGGCGCATCCGCAGCTGGACGCAGCAGATGAAGAGCCAGACCACCAGGATGGCGACGCCGGTGGTGTTCATCAGCCAGGTGAAGACGGTGTCGGGCCAGAACTTGGAGGCCAGCACCGCCGCGAAGCCGAACAGGCAGGAGGCGATCACGGCCAGGCGCGGCACTCCGCCGCTGACCTTGGCGAGCGCCTTGGGGCCCTGGCCGCGGGAGACGAGCGAGTAGGCCATCCGGGAGGAGCCGTAGATGTTGGCGTTCATCGCGGAGAGCAGCGCGATCAGCACCACGGCCTCCATGATCGTCCCGGCGCCGGGCACGCCCAGGTGCTGCAGCACGGTGACGTAGGGGCCGTTCTCGACGACCGACGGGTCCTTCCAGGAGACCAGGGTGACGACCAGCGCCATCGAGCCGATGTAGAAGACCGCGATCCGCCAGACCGCGGTGCGCACGGCGTTGGCGACGTTCTTCCTGGGGTCCTCGGACTCGGCGGCCGCGATGGTGACGGTCTCCAGTCCGCCGTAGGCGAAGACGGAGGCGAGCAGGCCGACGATCAGCCCACTGGTCCCGTTGGGCAGGAAGCCGCCCTGGCCGGTGAGGTTGGCGGTGCCGGGGGCGCCCGGGCCGAGCACCCCGGCGACGCCGAGCCCGCCGAGCACCAGGAAGGCGACGATCGCGGCGACCTTGACGGCGGCGAACCAGAACTCGAACTCGCCGAAGTTCTTCACCGCGGTGAGGTTGCTGGCGCAGAAGAAGACCATGAACAGGCCGACCCAGACCCAGGAGGAGACACCCGGGATCCAGCCGTTGACGATGTGCCCGGCGGCGGTGGCCTCGGCGGCGACGCCGCAGCAGAGCATCACCCAGTACATCCAGCCGGCGGTGATCCCGGCCCAGGGCCCGATCTCCTTCTCGGCGTGCACGGAGAAGGAGCCGGAGGCCGGGCGGGCCGCCGACATCTCGCCGAGCATCCGCATGATCAGCATGACCAGCAGGCCGGAGAGCACGAAGGCCAGGATGATCGCCGGCCCGGCCGCCGCGATGCCCGCGCCGGAGCCGACGAAGAGGCCGGCGCCGATGACCCCGCCGAGCGCGATCATCGAGAGGTGGCGCTGCTTGAGTCCGTGGGAGAGCTGCTGGCCGCCGGACGGGGGAGCGGTGGCGGTCCCGGGCGCCGGGGGCGCGGAGGTACGGGCCATGAGGGTGGGATCCAGACTGTTCGACATGCGGTGCGAGTTGCCCAATATCCGGTGACAAGGCTGTCCATGCCAAGGATGCCCGGAACCGGACCAATATGCGGACCGGATCGTGACGCAGACCGCCGGAGGGCGTCACGATCCGTCGCGGGGGGAGGCCGGACCCGACAAGGCGGGCGGCCGGGGCTTTGTCCGGATCCCTGACGGTGTTCGGCGTGATCGACGCGTAGGTTCACAGGTGTTCACTCACCTGAACGGACGAAACCGAGGAGAAGACCCCGATGGCCACCGCCAGCACCCCGACCGCCGGTACCCCGACCCTGAACCGCGCCGTCCTCGCCGACCTGCTGCCCGCCGCCGGCACCCGGTTCGGCGCCCAGGCCCGCGACCTGGCCCTGGTGGCCGGCGGCGCCGCGCTCACCGGCCTGGCCGCCCAGCTGTCGGTGAACGTCCCCGGCTCCCCGGTGCCGGTCACCGGCCAGACCTTCGCCGCCCTGCTGGTCGGCACCGCGCTCGGGGCCCGCCGCGGCATCGCCTCGCTCGCCCTCTACCTGCTGGCCGGCATGGCGGGGCTCCCGTGGTTCGCCCAGAGCGCCTCCGGCTGGTCGATCCCCTCGCTCGGCTACCCGATCGGCTTCGTGCTGGCCGCCGGCCTGGTCGGCGCGCTGGCCCGCCGCGGCGCCGACCGCTCCCCGCTGCGCACCGCCGCCGCGATGGTCCTCGGCAGCCTCGCCATCTACGCCGTCGGCGTCCCGTACCTGGCGTTCGCGCTGGACGTGCCGCTGGCCCGCGCCGCCGAGCTCGGCCTCTACCCGTACCTGGTCGGCGACGCCCTGAAGGCGGCGCTCGCGGTCGGCGCCCTCCCGCTCGCGTGGAAGCTGGCCGGCCGCCGGTAGGCGCGCGCCCCACGACCGACCTGCCGGTTCCGTCCGGCTCGTCCGGCCCCCTGCGGAGCCCGGGTCCGCGCGCATGCCACACTCATGGTCATGCGCGTGTACCTGGGCTCCGACCATGCCGGATACGAACTCAAGAACCACCTCGTGGAGTGGCTGAAGGAGGCCGGCCACGAGCCGGTCGACTGCGGGCCGCACATCTACGACGCCCTCGACGACTACCCGCCGTTCTGCCTGCGCGCCGCCGAGCGCACGGCCTCGGACGGGGAGGCGCTGGGCATCGTGATCGGCGGTTCGGGCAACGGCGAGGCGATCGCCGCCAACAAGGTCAAGGGCGTCCGTGCGGCGCTGGCCTGGAGCGAGCAGACCGCCGCGCTCGGCCGCGAGCACAACAACGCCAACGTGATCTCCATCGGTGGCCGCATGCACACCCAGGAGGAGGCCACCAAGTTCGTCGAGGTCTTCCTCAACACCCCGTACAGCGGTGACGAGCGGCACACCCGCCGGATCGACATGCTGAGCGTCTACGAGATCACCGGTGAGCTCCCGCCGATCCCGGCCCACCACCCGCAGCAGGAGGGCTGACCCTCCCGCCCGTCCCCTCCCACGACCCTCCCGGCGACCGGCCGCGCCCCGCAGGCGCGGCCGGTCGCCGCGTTGCCGGGGCCGTGCGCCCCTGTGTGATCGGCCACAGCGCGCACCCCGGTGCGCGGCGCTCCGAGTCGCCCGCGCGCGGGGCGCGTGCGCCGCGCGGGCGGTTCGTACGCCCAACCGGCGTACGCCTCCTGACGCACCGGCCGCCGCCCGCCGCAATCGGCCGAAACCCGCTGACGCGCCCGCGCCACGGCGACGCCCGCCGCGTCCGGGCCGTCGACGCCGACCGGGGGCGCTGGATATGGTCGGTCCCCATGGCTGGCAGACCGCCGGGCGCACCGCCCCAGACGACTGCGACGAGGCCCGGCGCCGCTCCGGCGTCCGACCCCGTGACGGCCCGGTTGCGCAAGAGGCTCCGCCGGGTCCGCCGAAGGCTGCGCACAGCCGGGGTCGACTACTTCCGCGGCGGCGCCGCCGACTGGCCGGTGCTCTGCGCGCTCGCGCTGCTGGTGCCGCTGCTGATCCTGCTCAACATCTGGTGGCCCGCCTGGGCCCCGCCCACCGCCCTGGTCCTGCCGATCCTGGCCGCCGCCCTGCTGCTGCGCCCCGGCTCCCTGGTGGTGCTGTACGCGCTGGCCGCGCTCGGCCTCTCCGCCGAGTCGGTGATCCACACCGGGCAGCGGGTGGCCAGCGACCACCCCGAGTCCTACACCTACGGGGTCACCCCCGGCGCCGCCCTGGTGGTCGGCGCGGCCGGGGTCGGCGGCCTGCTGCTGGCCCAGTTCCGCAGCCGGGTCGGCGTGCCCTGGTGGGGCGGCTCGACCATGCTCTTCGACCTGCGCGAGCGGCTGCGCGTGCAGAGCCGGGTGCCCAAGCTGCCGGACGGCTGGCACGCCGACATGGCGCTGCGCCCGGCCGGCGGGCAGTCCTTCTCGGGCGACTTCGTGGTCGCCGACCGGACCGGGCCGGGCCGGCGGGTGCTGGAGGTCGTCCTCGCGGACGTCTCCGGCAAGGGGATGGACGCCGGCTCCCGGGCGCTGCTGCTCTCCGGTGCCTTCGGCGGGCTGCTCGGCTCGCTGCCCGCGCACGACTTCCTGCCCGCCGCCAACGGCTACCTGCTCCGGCAGTCCTGGGAGGAGGGCTTCGCGACCGCCGTCCACCTGGTGCTGGACCTGGACACCGGCGAGTACGAGCTGCTCTCGGCCGGCCACCTGCCCGGCATGCAGCGGCTGGCCGGGGCCGGCCGCTGGGAGCTCAAGGAGGCCGCGGACGGCCCGGCGCTCGGCATCTACGACGGCGCGAAGTTCGAGGGCGTGCACGGTCGGCTGAACCGCGGCGACGTCCTGCTGCTCTGCACCGACGGCATGGTCGAGGCGCCCGGCCGGGACCTCTCCGAGGGGATGGACCGGCTGATGGGCGAGGCGGACCGGCTGGTGCCGGGCAGCGGCCCGGGCGCCGGCGGCGGCGCGGCCTCCCGGCTGATCGAGACGGTCGCCCGGGACATCAACGACGACCGTGCGGTGCTGCTGCTCTGGCGCGACTGACGACCCGTCGCGGGGTCCCGGGGCAGTCCCGGGACGGGGTCGGTGCGGGGTCGGTGCGGGGCGGGGTGCCGCCCCGGGGGCGGTTGCGCGGCGGCACATGCCAACGGCAGCTGCTGTCAAGCCTGGGAGCTGATCTTCGGCCAATTCCGGCGCCCCGGCGGCAGAGCGGACCAGTGGGTTCCGGTCCGCCTCCCCGGACGTTTCCCGGCCGCTCAGCGGTGCCCCGCCGACGATTCGTCAGAACGTCTCGGCTATCGTCTCGGTCGGCGGAAACTCGTCTCGCATCGCAGGATATCGGCGTTCGGCTGACAGTCAGACCTTTACGCAATCGGCACGGTCGACCACACTGAGTCCGGGCGGGACTGTTCAGGATTCGGGGGATGGGGGGCGTCACATGCGGCACGACGGGCACCGTGCGGCCGTACCGGGCTCCTCCTCCGGCCTCGACGTGCCGGGCGATCTGCTGTTCCGCCTCGGGACCGTCGGACAGGCCGGGGTCCGGCTTCGCAGGGGCTGTCAGCCGGTGGCACCCCGATACGAAACGAGGAAGTGAGTCCGGGTGGCACTCTCCGTCTCCGCGCTGGTCCTGTTCGGCATCATCTGCTTCATCTTCATCCGCAACAAGCAGCTGAAGACCGGACACTTCATCCTGGCCGCCCTGTTCGGCTTCATGCTCAACCAGAGCACGGCCGCCAAGCCGATCCAGGACTTCCTGGCCCAGATCGCCAAGTCCATCTCCAACATCGCCAGCTGACCCGAGCCGGCCGACGACGCCCGCCGACCGGAGCCCGCCGCCCGACGCGGGCCTCCGGCACCGCCCGGGCGCGAGCCGGCCCGGGCGAGTGACGGCCGTCCGTCAGCGGTCGGCCCGTCTCGCCTGTCGCCAGCGGGCGAACAGACCCCGCGTGCGTGCCGCCGCCACGGCCGCCGGCCGGGCCGCCACGACCTCGCCGGCAGCAGCCGGCGCGGCCGTCGGCACCGCCGTGTCCCGTGCCGTCAGCACCACGAACAGCCGCGCCCAGCAGAGTCGTTCGCCGCGCGGCCAGTCCAGCGCGCGCAGCGCCGCCGAGGCCGCCTCGGAGACCTCGCCGTCGACCCGGACCTCGGCGACGTCGTCCCCGGCCTTGCCGCCCAGGAACAGCTTGACCCCGTGCGGCCGCCGTCCGTCCGGCCCGCCCAGCACGGGCAGCAGCGCGGACGCCAGCGCCGGCAGCACCCGGTGCTCGGCCAGCCAGCCGGCCAGCCGCTCGTTGCCGAAGCCGAACACCGCCGCCGGCCCCTGGACGGCGTGCCAGCCGGGCAGCTCGGCGTGGTCGGCGTGGTCGGCGTGCCGGCCGAGGCCCTCGCGCAGCTCGACCAGCGCCGAGGCGGTGGTGGTCGCCCACATCCGCACCGCGCTGTCGAGCTTCTCCTCCTCGGTCTTGCCGAGGCCGGCCGTGCAGTCCCAGACCACCGGTGCGTCCGCCCGGCCCAGCTCCAGCACGTAGCCCAGGTCGACGTGGCCGGCGCCCTCGCCCCCCGGGTGCTCCCGGACGGCCACCGCGGTCGTCCCCGGGCCGCGCACCACCTCGCCGTCGACGGTGAACTCCTGCCCGAGGCGCCCCATCTCCCGGACCACGGATCGCTGTATGACGGCCAGTCGGTCCTGGGGGCGCACGGGGACTCCTCCACTCTGGGGCTTCGAACGTCGCGAACCGCCGTCGAACCGCTTTCGAACGCCGCCGAGGCTATCGGCCCGGAGGCTCCCCGGGAAACCGCGCCGGTGCGGCCCCGGGGCCGGGTCCGCGCCGCCCGGCGGTGGGCTCAGGTCGCGGGAATGAACCTTTTGCACCATTTTGGGTAGCGGACACCATCGGCCCCGCCGGGAGAACCCGCATGCCCCGCACCGAACTGACGCCTCCTCCGGCGCCCCTGCTCACCCTGGACCTGCTGACCGCGGACGGCTCCGGCCTGGTCGCCGAGGTCGAGGCGTACCTGGCCTCGCTGCCCGCCCCGGCGCGCACGCCGGTCCCGTACGTCTGCCCGCTCGGCTCGGTGCCCCGCCCCTGGCACGACGGCCACCGGGCGCCCCGGGCCACCCTGCTGGACCGGGTGCTCCGCCGCCCGGCCCGCCCCGCGCCGGTGACCGCCGCCGAGCACCTCGGGCTCGCCTCCCGGTACATCGCCGCCCACGGCTGGCTGCAGGGCGCGATGTGGGACACGGCCGGCCGGGTCTGCCTGCTCGGCGCCCAGGCCGCCGTCCTCGCCCACGGGTTCGGCACGCCGGCCACCGTGCGCACCGCCCGGGTCCAGCTGATGGAGGTGCTGCACGCCACGGGGCGCCCGGTGAACTCCCCGGACGAGTACAACGACCGGCCCGCCACCCGGGAGGCCGACGTCCACCGGCTGCTCGACCGGGCCGCCGCCCGGGCCGCCCGGCTGGGCCTCTGACGCCCGGTCGGGCGCCGCCGCGGAAACGCGAACGGCCCCGGAACGATGCGGACATCGTTCCGGGGCCGGACTGCGGAGCGGGCGACGAGAATCGAACTCGCGTGACTAGTTTGGAAGACTAGGGCTCTACCATTGAGCTACGCCCGCGCGATCCCCCGGCCGTTGCAGGACGGAAGGTCGGGAACAGCGTACCTGGTCCGGTCGGCTGCGTGCACACCACATTCGTTTCCGGGCCTCGGAATATCTCGCCGAACCGGCAGGGCCCGGCGTGTACGCTTCCTCTCGGCACCACGGGGTGTGGCGCAGTTTGGTAGCGCGTCCGCTTTGGGAGCGGAAGGCCGTCGGTTCGAATCCGGTCACCCCGACAGTGCGCAGGGTCTCGTCCTAGGCGGGGCCCTGTTGTCGTTTCCGGGTCCCGTCCGGCATCGTGGGTGGTTGATTTTTCACCAATCCAGGAGTCCCCGATGCGCAGCCCGACGCGGATCAACCCCAAGATCGCGGTCGGCGTCGTCTTCGTCGCCGCACTGTTCATGTCGATCATGGACACCACGATCGTCAACGTGGCGCTGCCCGCGATCGGCCGCGAGTTCGGCACCGACCCGGCCGGTGTCGGCGTGATCAACGTCGGCTACCTGGTCAGCCTCGCCGTCTTCGTCCCGCTCTCCGGCTGGCTCGGCGACCGGTACGGCACCCGCCGGGTCTTCCTCCTCTCGCTGGCCCTGTTCACCCTCGCCTCGCTGCTCTGCGGCGCCGCCGACTCGATGACCTCGCTCACCCTCTACCGGATCCTCCAGGGCGCGGCCGGCGGCCTGCTCACCCCGGTCGGGATGACCATGCTCTTCCGGGCCTTCCCCCAGGAGGAGCGGATGCGCGCCACCCGGGTCCTGATGCTGCCCACCGCCGTCGCCCCCGCCGCCGGCCCGGTGCTCGGCGGCTGGCTGGTGGACGGCTGGTCCTGGCACTGGGTCTTCATCGTCAACGTGCCGGTCGGCCTCGCCGCGCTCGTCTTCGGCCTGCTCCTCCTGCCCGACTACCGCGCCGAGCGGGTCGGCCGCTTCGACGCGGCCGGCTTCCTGCTCTCCGCCACCGGCTTCGGCGCCACGATGTACGCGCTCTCCGAGGGCGCTTCGGAGGGCTGGGGGAGCGCGCGGATCCTCGTCACGGCGCTCGGCGGCCTGACCGCGCTCGTCGCCCTGGTCGCGGTCGAGCTGCGCCGCCCCGAGCCGATGCTCGACCTGCGGCTCTTCCGGGACCGGATATTCCGCACCACCAACCTGCTCTCGCTCTTCTCCGGCGCCGCCTTCCTCGGCATGCTCTACCTCTTCCCGCTGCTGATGCAGGACGCGCTCGGCATGGACGCCCTGCACAGCGGTCTGATGGTGTTCCCGGAGGCGCTCGGTGTGATGCTCGCCTCCCAGGTGGCGGGCCGGCTCTACCCGCGCTTCGGCCCGCGCCGGATCCTCACCGCCGGCGCCGCCGTGGTGGCCGGGTGCCTGGCCCTGATGGCCACGATCGGGCCGGAGAGCAACCTCTGGGCCGTCCGGGCACTGCTCTTCGTCACCGGTTTCGCGATGGCGCACGTCTTCATGCCCTCGCAGACCGCCGCGTTCGCCACCGTCTCCCCGGCCGCCACCGGCGCCGCCTCCACCCTCTACAACGCCCAGCGCCAGCTGGGCTCGGCGCTCGGCGTCGCCGTCCTCGGCACCGTCCTCACCGCCGTCGGACCGTTCGCCGCGGACGCCTCGGGTACGCCCGTGGCGAACCTCGCCGCCTACCGCGCGGCCTTCCTCACGGCCGCCGCGCTGGCCCTGCTGGCGGCCTTGATCGCCCTGCTGGTACGGGACTCCGACGCTGCCGCGACCATGCGCCCGGCCCCCGCCCGGGGTGCCGCCGGGGACGCCCCCGAGCCCGCCCCGGAACCCGCCGGGACCGCCTGAGGGGTCCCCGACGGCGGCGTCCTGGCGTCCGCCTTTCGTGGTACCGGTAGGATGGGGCGCTGGCGGTAGTCCCTGCGGCGTCCACCCAGGTCGACCGCACGAGGGCGAGGAGTCACGCTCACCGTCCACCCCCCCACGGGAGATGCAGCTCCAACCGCCCATCGCCCGTCTCGCCCGACCCGCCCGCAACCGGCCCAGGCCGGCGGCCCGGGGAAGGCGGAGGCAACCTGACCGCAAGCCCATAGGAGACCTAACCGTGAAGAGCGCCGTCGAGACTCTGAACCCGACCCGGGTTCGACTCACCGTCGAGGTGCCCTTCGAGGAGCTCAAGCCCAGCCTCGACGCGGCGTACAAGAAGATCAACCAGCAGGTCTCGGTCCCGGGCTTCCGTAAGGGCAAGATCCCGAACCGGGTCATCGACCAGCGCTTCGGCCGTGGTGCCGTGCTGGAAGAGGCCGTCAACGACGCCCTGCCGCGCTTCTACACGCAGGCCGTCGACGAGGGCAAGATCGAGGTCCTCGGCCAGCCCGACATCACCAACATCGAGGGTGTCGAGAAGATCGCCGATGGCGGCGACCTGAAGTTCACCGCCGAGGTGGACATCCGTCCGGAGATCACCCTTCCGGACTTCTCGACCATCGAGGTCACCGTCGACCCCATCGCGGTCTCCGACGAGGACATCGACAAGTCCCTGGAGCAGCTGCGCGAGCGCTTCTCCTCGGTCAAGGACGTCGAGCGCGCCGCGGCCGCCGGCGACACCGTGGTCGTCGACCTCGAGGCCAAGGTCGACGGCGAGGTGCCGGAGGACGGCACCGCCGCCGGCGTCAGCTACGAGATCGGCTCCGGCCGCCTGATCGACGGCATCGACGACGCCGTCATCGGCCTGGAGGCCGGTGGCACCGCCACCTTCTCCACCGAGCTCAAGGGCGGCACCCAGGCGGGCAAGACCTCCGAGGTCACCGTCACCGTCACCGCCGTCCAGGAGAAGGAGCTGCCCGAGCTGGACGACGAGTTCGCCCAGCTGGCCAGCGAGTTCGACACCCTGGAGGACCTCCGCGCCGACTCCCGCAAGCGCCTGGAGCGCATGAAGGAGTACGACCAGGCCACCCAGGCCCAGGAGAAGGTGCTGGACGCGCTGCTCGGCCTGGTCGAGATCGAGTTCCCGGAGAAGCTCCTCAAGGACGAGATCGAGACCCGCAAGCACAACCTGGAGCACCACCAGCTGGAGCCGATGGGCCTCAACCTCGCGACCTACCTGGAGACCCAGGGCAAGTCGGAGGAGGAGTACCTCGGTGAGCTGGAGGAGCAGGCGAAGAAGGGCATCAAGACCCAGTTCGTCCTGGACCAGATCGTCGCCGACGAGGAGCTCAACGTCTCCCAGGAGGAGCTGACCGAGCACCTCATCCGCCGTGCCGCCGGTTCGGGCCTGACCCCGGACCAGTTCGCCCAGCAGGTCGTCCAGGGTGGCCAGGTGCCGCTGCTGGTCGGCGAGGTCGCCCGCGGCAAGGCGCTGGCCACCGTGGTCGAGGCCGCCAAGGTCGTCGACACCGAGGGCAACGAGATCAACTTCGACGACGACGAGGCCGACGAGTCGGCCGAGACCGTCGAGGCCCCGGCCGCCGAGGCCGAGGCCGAGGAGAAGACCGAGGCCTGACCTCCCCGGTCGCCCTGAGGCGCGACAGCGGGCCCGGACGCCGTACGGTGTCCGGGCCCGCTGTGTTCCCGGCGGCACCCCGGCGCACCCCCGCCGTGTTCCCGGCCCCGGGAGGCCACCGGGCGTGAACCCTGCGCTCACAGCGAACAGTTCTGCGTGAGGGATTCTGCGGCCCGGCCTGCGCGTTAGGGTCCATGGACAGCAACAATCACGACGTGATACCCGGAAGCTGTGCGACACCGTGACGGCCGCGGAGCGACCGTCCAAATCGACTGAGCAGGTGGCTAAGTGACGTACCCGCAGATGCAGATGCCCGGCCCGATGGCGCCGCACGCCGCCGCTGGTGACGTGCTGGGCGGCCTCGGCGACCAGGTCTACAACCGGCTGCTCAACGAGCGGATCATCTTCCTCGGTCAGCAGGTCGACGACGACATCGCCAACAAGATCACCGCCCAGCTGCTGCTGCTGGCCGCGGACCCGGACAAGGACATCTTCCTCTACATCAACTCCCCGGGCGGCTCGATCTCGGCCGGCATGGCGATCTACGACACCATGCAGTACATCAAGAACGACGTCGTCACCATCGCGATGGGCATGGCCGCCTCGATGGGCCAGTTCCTGCTGACCGCCGGTGCCAAGGGCAAGCGCTTCTCGCTGCCCAACGCCAACATCCTGATGCACCAGCCCTCCGCCGGCCTCGGCGGCTCGGCCACCGACATCCGCATCCAGGCCGAGCAGCTGCTCCGCACCAAGAAGCGGATGTCCGAGCTGATCGCCTTCCACAGCGGCCAGTCCTTCGAGCAGATCACGTCGGACTCCGACCGCGACCGCTGGTTCACGCCGGAGGAGGCCCTGGAGTACGGGCTGATCGACGCGATCATGCACAGCGCCGCGGACGTCCCCGGCGGCGGCGGCACGGGCGCCTGAGCCTGGCCCACGAGACCACAGCCACAACGCTCCGGAGGACAAGAACCCCCATGAACATCCCCAGCCTCTCCAGTGCCAAGGCGCGCGTCGAGGACATGCGAGCCGAGGGCCGCTACATCGTCCCGCGGTTCGTCGAGCGCACCTCGCAGGGCATCCGCGAGTACGACCCGTACGCCAAGCTGTTCGAGGAGCGCATCATCTTCCTCGGCTCGCAGGTGGACGACGTGTCGGCCAACGACATCATGGCGCAGCTGCTCTGCCTGGAGTCGATGGACCCGGACCGCGAGATCCAGATGTACATCAACTCGCCCGGTGGCTCGTTCACGGCCCTGACGGCCATCTACGACACCATGCAGTACGTCAAGCCGGACATCACCACCGTCTGCATGGGCCAGGCGGCCTCGGCGGCGGCCGTCCTGCTGGCGGCCGGCACCCCCGGCAAGCGGATGGCGCTGCCGAACGCCCGCATCCTGATCCACCAGCCGTACACCGAGACCGGCCGCGGCCAGGTCTCCGACCTGGAGATCCAGGCCCGGGAGATCTTCCGGATGCGCGAGCAGCTGGAGGAGATGCTGTCGAAGCACTCCAACAAGTCGGTGGAGCAGGTCCGCGACGACATCGAGCGCGACAAGATCCTGACGGCCGAGGAGGCCGTCGAGTACGGTCTGGTCGACCTGGTCATCTCCACCCGCAAGGCGTCGCTGACCTCCTGAGGTCGGCACCCCCTCCACCCGCCGTCCGGCGCGGGGAGGGGCCGGGGGCGGGGCGCGCGGCCGGGTCCGCGCGCCCCGCCCCCGGCACACCGGCGGCCCCTGCGACGGCATCTGTTCGGTATCAATTCGCCCAGGGCGTAGGGCAGACCCGGCGAAGAGGACGGAATCGACGGCTCGGCAGAGTACCGTCGGATAGCGAGACCGATTCGCCGTCGGCGTCGACGGTCCACAGCACCAGGCCCCGGAACCCCCGCGGGGCCCCTGGCGAAGGGGAAGCACCTCGTGGCACGCATCGGAGACGGTGGCGACCTGCTCAAGTGCTCGTTCTGCGGCAAGTCGCAGAAGCAGGTGAAGAAGCTGATCGCCGGCCCAGGCGTGTACATCTGCGACGAGTGCATCGACCTGTGCAACGAGATCATCGAGGAGGAGCTCGCCGAGACCTCCGAGGTGCGCTTCGAGGAGCTGCCGAAGCCCCGCGAGATCTACGAGTTCCTGGACCAGTACGTGGTCGGCCAGGACCTCGCCAAGAAGGCGCTGTCGGTGGCCGTCTACAACCACTACAAGCGGGTCCAGGCGGGTGAGGCCGGCCGCAGCGGCGGCAACGGCCGCGAGGACGCCATCGAGCTGGCGAAGTCCAACATCCTGCTGCTCGGGCCGACCGGCTCCGGCAAGACGCTGCTCGCGCAGACCCTGGCCCGGATGCTGAACGTGCCGTTCGCGATCGCCGACGCCACCGCGCTGACCGAGGCCGGGTACGTCGGCGAGGACGTCGAGAACATCCTGCTGAAGCTGATCCAGGCGGCCGACTACGACGTCAAGAAGGCCGAGACCGGGATCATCTACATCGACGAGATCGACAAGGTCGCCCGGAAGAGCGAGAACCCGTCGATCACCCGGGACGTCTCCGGCGAGGGCGTGCAGCAGGCGCTGCTGAAGATCCTGGAGGGCACCACCGCCTCGGTGCCGCCGCAGGGGGGCCGCAAGCACCCGCACCAGGAGTTCATCCAGATCGACACCACCAACGTGCTGTTCATCGTGGGCGGTGCGTTCGCCGGTCTGGAGCGGATCATCGAGGGCCGGGCGGGTGCCAAGGGCATCGGCTTCGGCGCCACCATCCGCTCCAAGCGGGAGCTGGACGCGAGCGACCACTTCCGTCAGGTGATGCCGGAGGACCTGGTCAAGTTCGGCATGATCCCGGAGTTCATCGGCCGCCTCCCGGTGATCACCAGCGTGCACAACCTGGACCGCGAGGCGCTCCTGCAGATCCTCACCGAGCCGAAGAACGCGCTGGTCAAGCAGTACCGGAAGCTCTTCGAACTGGACGGCGTGGAGCTGGAGTTCTCCCGGGACGCGCTGGAGGCGATCGCCGACCAGGCGATCCTGCGCGGCACCGGCGCGCGCGGGCTGCGGGCCATCATGGAGGAGGTGCTGATGTCCGTGATGTACGAGGTGCCCTCGCGCCAGGACGTCGCCCGTGTGGTGGTGACCGGGGACGTCGTCTCCAAGCACGCCATCCCCACCCTGGTGCCGCGCGACATGATCAAGCGGGAGCGGCGCGACAAGAGCGCCTGACACCGCGGGCCGTCCGCCGGGGCCCCGGAACCGTCACGGTTCCGGGGCCCCGGCGCGTGTCCGGGCCGGTCGCGCGGCGCCCCGGAGGGAAAGCGGTTCGTAACCCGCCTCCCGGGTTACGTAAACTGTCCGTCGTGACCGACACCACGAACCAGCGCCCCGCGAGCACGCCCGCCGGGGACGAAGCAGCCACCCTCCCGACGACCTACACTCCGGCGGACGTAGAGGGCGAGCTGTACGAGCGCTGGGTAGAGCGCGGTTACTTCACCGCCGACGCCAAGAGCGACAAGCCCCCGTACACGATCGTCATCCCCCCGCCGAACGTCACCGGTGCGCTGCACCTGGGCCACGCGTTCCAGCACACGCTGATGGACGCGCTGACCCGGCGCAAGCGCATGCAGGGCTTCGAGGTGCTCTGGCTGCCCGGCATGGACCACGCCGGCATCGCCACCCAGAACAAGGTGGAGCAGCAGCTCGCCGAGTCCGGCCTCTCCCGCCACGACCTGGGCCGCGAGGCCTTCGTCGAGAAGGTCTGGGAGTGGAAGGAGAACTACGGCGGCCGGATCCTCGGCCAGATGCGCCGCCTCGGCGACGGCGTCGACTGGTCGCGCGAGCGGTTCACCATGGACGAGGGCCTGTCGCAGGCCGTCCAGACCATCTTCAAGCGGCTCTTCGACGACGGCCTGATCTACCGGGCCGAGCGCATCATCAACTGGTGTCCGCGCTGTCTGACCGCGCTCTCCGACATCGAGGTGGAGCACGAGGAGGTTCCCGGCGAGCTGGTCTCGATCCGCTACGGGGACGGCGAGGACTCGATCGTCGTCGCCACCACCCGGGCCGAGACGATGCTGGGTGACACCGCCGTGGCCGTCCACCCGGAGGACGAGCGGTACCGGCACCTGGTCGGCCGGACCATCAAGCTGCCGCTGACCGACCGGGAGATCCCGGTCGTCGCCGACGAGCACGTCGACCCGGAGTTCGGCACCGGCGCCGTCAAGGTGACCCCCGCGCACGACCCGAACGACTTCGCCATCGGCCAGCGCCACGACCTGCCGAACCTGAGCGTCATGGACGAGCGCGGTGTCATCACCGTGCACGGCCCGTTCCTCGGCCTGGACCGGCTGGAGGCCCGCTCGGCCGTCGTCGGCGCGCTGCGCGAGCAGGGCCGGATCGTCGCCGAGAAGCGTCCGTACATGCACTCCGTCGGCCACTGCTCGCGCTGCCACACGGTGGTCGAGCCGCGGCTGTCGCTGCAGTGGTGGGTCAAGGTCGCCCCGCTGGCGCAGGCGGCCGGCGACGCGGTCCGCGACGGCAAGGTGGAGATCCACCCGAAGGAGCTGGAGCGCCGCTACTTCGACTGGGTCGACAACATGTACGACTGGTGCATCTCGCGCCAGCTGTGGTGGGGCCACCGGATCCCGGTCTGGTACGGCCCGGACGGCGAGGTCGTCTGCGTCGGACCGGACGAGCAGCCGCCGACCGGTGAGGGCTGGCACCAGGACCCGGACGTCCTGGACACCTGGTTCTCCTCCGGCCTGTGGCCGTTCTCCACGCTCGGCTGGCCGGAGCAGACCCCGGACCTGGAGAAGTTCTACTCCACCGACGTCCTGGTCACCGGGCACGACATCATCTTCTTCTGGGTCGCCCGGATGATGATGTTCGGCCTGTACGCGATGGACGGCCAGGAGCCGTTCAAGACGGTCGCCCTGACCGGCCTGGTCCGCGACGAGTTCGGCAAGAAGATGTCGAAGTCGTCCGGCACCGCCGTCGACCCGCTGGACTGGATGGACGCCTACGGCGCCGACGCCGTCCGCTTCACGCTGGCCCGCGGCGCCAACCCGGGCGCCGACGTGCCGATCGGCGAGGACTGGGTCAAGGGCTCGCGCAACTTCTGCAACAAGATCTGGAACGCGACCCGCTTCGCGCTGATGAACGGCGCCACCGTCGAGGGCCCGCTGCCCGCGCCGGAGCAGCTGACCGCGGTCGACCGGTGGATCCTCTCGCGGTTGAACGCGACCGTGGCCGAGGCCGACGCGCTGTACGACGACTACGAGTTCGCCAAGGCCTCGGACGCGCTCTACCACTTCGCGTGGGACGAGGTCTTCGACTGGTACGTCGAGCTCTCCAAGACCACCCTGGCCAAGGGCGGCGCGCAGGCCGACGCCTCGCGCCGGGTGCTCGGTGAGGTCCTGGACGTCACCCTGCGGCTGCTCCACCCCGTCGTCCCGTTCGTCACCGAGGCGCTCTGGACGGCGCTCACCGGTGCCGAGTCGCTGGTCGTCGCCGAGTGGCCGAAGGACGGCGGCTTCCGGGACGCCGACGCCGAGGCCGAGGTCGCCACGCTCCAGCAGGTGGTCACCGAGGTCCGCCGGTTCCGTTCGGACCAGGGCCTCCAGCCGGCGCAGCGGGTCCCGGCCCGGCTGGAGCTGGACGGCACCGTGCTGGCCGTCCACGAGGACGCGATCCGGTCGCTGCTGCGGCTGACCGTCCCGGAGGAGGGCTTCGCGGCCACCGCCTCGCTGCCGGTCGCCGGTGCCACCGTGGCGCTCGACCTCTCCGGCACCATCGACGTCGCGGCGGAGCGCAAGCGCCTCGCCAAGGACCTCGCGGCCGCCGAGAAGGAGAAGGCCCAGACGAGCGCCAAGCTCGGCAACGAGGCCTTCCTGGCCAAGGCGCCGGACGACGTGGTCGCCAAGATCCGGGCCCGTCAGGAGGCCGCCGGGGCCGACATCGCCCGGATCACCGCCCAGCTCGCGGCGCTGCCGCAGGGCTGATCCGGACGCGGATCCCGAGGAGCCGTACCCCGCCGACGCGGGGTGCGGCTCCTCCGCTTTTCCGGAGGTCGGGTAATCGTGCGTCCCAATAGCCCAATCCCATTGCTCCCTTCCGGCGAATATTCATCCTGGACCGGGTGAGGTCCTATTCCGCCCGAATTCCTTCCGCTCTTGCCCGCGCGCGTTCGCGTGAGTTGGCAGGTCGGATGTGTACGGTGTGCTTCGAGTTCCGCAGAGCCGAGGGACGACGGGAGGGCGTGGCGTGGTGGTGACCGAGGAGTTGGCCGACGAACTGCCTGCCGAGGTGGTCGAGGAGGCCAAGGCGAGGGCGGCGGCGCTGCTGCTCGCATTCCGGCACGGAAACCAGCTCGCGTTCGACCACGCGCTGGACCGGCTGTTCGAGGAGCACGCCGAGCGCGAGGTGACCACCCTGCTGGCCTGGATCGCCGCCGAGGCGGTCCGCAAGGCCTACGCCCCCGAGGTGGGCGACCGGGTGCTCCGCGCGATGGCCCGGCGCGCCCCGCAGGACACCGGCGCGGTGGCGGTGGACGAGGAGAGCGCGGACGCGGCCCGGCTGATCGAGGCGGTCGCGGCCGGTGAGGTGGCCGAGGTCCGCGGCCTGGTCGCGGCGACCGCGGACACCACGTTCCTGCTGGGCGGCCTGCTCCAGGGCGTGGCGATGATGCTGCCGCTGCTGCCGGAGGGCGAGCTGGCCGGGATCACCGCCGAGCTGCGGCGCCGGCACGGTGGTGCCGGCGCCGAGATCCCGGAGGCCCGGGCCGGGGTCTGAACCCCGGCCCGGGCCCGCCGGCCGGGCCGGCTACGGCATCGCGTGCAGGTGCGAGCCGACGGTGGAGGCGATCCCGCCGCCCGCCTTGGCGTCCCAGTTGGTCGACCAGGTCATGGCCCCGCCGATCCCGGGCCACTTGGTGTCGGGCTTGAAGGTGCCGCAGCCGGTGCCGGTGGCCAGGCAGTCCAGCGCGTTGTTGACCACGCTCGGGCTGACGTACCCGCCGCCCGCGGCGCTGGTGGAGGCCGGGACGCCGAGCCCCACCTGGTCGGGCCGCAGCCCGTTCTTGAGCTGGATGCAGGCCAGCGCGGTGAGGAAGTTGACGGTCCCCTGGGAGTAGACCTGGCCGTCGCAGCCCAGCATGGCGCCGGAGTTGTAGTACTGCATGTTGACGATGGTGAGGATGTCCTTCACGTTCAGCGCCAGCTTGAAGTACTCCATCCCGGTCGACTGCATGTCGATGGTCTGCGGCGCCATGGTGAGCACGAAGCCCTTGCCGGCCTTCGCCGCCAGGCTGTGCAGCGCCTGGCCCATGTAGGTGGCGCTGACGCCGTTCTCCAGGTCGATGTCGATCCCGTCGAAGCCGTAGTTCTGCATCAGCGACCAGGCGGTGTTGGAGAAGTTGGTCGCGGAGGCGGAGCTGTTCACCGAGACCGTGCCGTTCTGGCCGCCGACCGAGAGGATCACCTTCTTGCCGGCCGCCTTCTTGGCCGCGATGTCGGCCTTGAACTGCGCCTCGGTGTAGCCGCCGAGCCGGGAGGAGAGCACCGGGTCCAGGGTGAAGCTGAGCCCGCCGGGCGTGCTGGTGGCGTCCGCGAAGGAGACCGCGATGATGTCGTACGCGGCCGGCACGTCGCTGATCCGCTGCACGGTGGCGTTGTTGTCGAAGTTCTGCCAGTAGCCGGTGAGCAGGTGCTTGGGCCCGGGGCGGGTCGGGGTGTCGGTGGGCGTGGGGGTGTCGGTCGGGGTCGGCGTGTCGGTGGGGGTCGGGGTCGGAGTGGTGGCAGTGGGGGAGGGCTTCGGGTCGCCGGGGCCCTGCAGCGAGACGTCGTCGGCCAGGAAGGCGGGCTGCCCGTACCAGCCGTGCAGGTAGACGGTGACGCTGGTGGTGCTCGCCCCGGTGGTGAAGGTGGTGCTGAGCTTGGACCAGCCGGTCCCGCCGGGGGTCCAGGTGCTCGGGTCGGTGCCGCCGGTGCCGCGGGCGCCGAGGTAGACGTACGAGCCCTGGACCCAGCTGCTCAGCGTGTACGTCGAGGAGGGCTTCACGGTGACGGTCTGGCTGCACTCGCCGGTGGCGCTGTTGCCGGGGGTCGAGCGCAGTGCGGCCGAGCCGGAGTGCACCGTGGTGGTCTCGGTGGCGCCGGAGGAACAGGTCCAGCCGCCGAGGTGGTCGGCGTCCTCGAAGCCGCCGTTGGTGACCAGTTCCACGACGTCGGCGGCGGCGTGCGCGCCGGTGCCGCCGGCCAGGACCAGGCCGCTCAGTCCCACCGCGATGGCGCTGGCTCCGGCGAGCAGGGAGTGGACGGCGCGTGGGCGCCGGTTGTGGGCAGGTGGCATGACTCCATCTCCTGTGGGGGAGGCCGTCGGCTCACGTGGGGGAGAGCCGTCCGGGTGTCGATGGTGCGCGTGTGGGAGCTACCGACAACTCAAGTCCCTGTCGGGGAAGGAGACTTGCCTCACAAGGTGGAGTAGACCAATCCGCCTGTCAAGAGGACGGTCAGGCGGCGGCCGGGACCTGCGGCGATGTCAGCCGCGCGGTCAGCCCGGCGATCCGGGCGGAGGCGAGTCCGTCACCGTAGGGGCTCGGGGTGGCCGCCAACCGGGCGAGCCGTTCGGGGGTGTCGGCCAGCCAGGCGCGGGCCAGGCCGCCGAGTTCCCCGCCCGGCCGGACGAGCGCGGCGAAGCCGGCGTCGACCGCCTCCGGGCGTTCGGTGGAGCGGCGGACGACCAGCAGCGGGCGGCCGAGCACGGTGCACTCCTCCTGCACCCCGCCGGAGTCGGAGACCAGCAGTGCGGCGTGCCGGGCCAGGCCGAGGAAGTCGGCGTAGCCGACCGGTCCGGTGACGGCCAGCCGCTCCAGCAGGGCGTCCAGGCCGAACCGCTCGACGGCGGCCCGGGTGCGCGGGTGCATCGGGAACAGCACCGGGGTGCCGGCCCGGGCGATCCGGTCCAGTTCGGCGAGGACGGCGCCGAGCGCCTCGGCGGTGTCGGTGTTCTCCGGCCGGTGCACGGTGGCCAGCACGTAGCCGTCCTCCTCGACACCGTGCCGGGCGAGCAGCGCGGCCCGGGCGTCGGCCTCGGGCAGTCGGCGGCGGACCACCTCGACCACGGTGTTGCCGGTGAGCGCGATCCGTTCCTCGGCCAGCGATTCGGCGCGCAGGTTGGCGGCGTTGTCGGTGGTGGCGGCGCAGAGCAGGTCGGAGACGTGGTCGACCATCACCCGGTTGTGCTCCTCCGGCATCGCCCGGTCGAAGCTGCGCAGTCCGGCCTCGACGTGGACCAGCGGGATCTCCCGGGCGTTGGCGGCGAGCGCGCCGGCCAGGGTGGCGTTGGTGTCGCCCTGGACGACGACGGCGGCCGGGCGGTCCTCGGCGAAGGCGGCGTCGAGCTGGCCGAGCGACTGGGCGATCTGCCCGGCGCGGGGGCGGCCGCCGACGCCGGTGAGCAGTTCGGGCCGGGGCAGGCCGAGGTCGCGCAGGAAGCTGCCGGACATCGCCTCGTCCCAGTGCTGGCCGGTGTGGACCAGCCGGGTGGCCGGACCGAGCTCGTGGATCAGCGGGGCGAGCTTGACCAGCTCGGGGCGGGTGCCGAGGACGACGGCGACGCTGCCGGGGGCGAGCGGGCGGGCGGCGGGCTGCGGCGGGAGGCACAGGGTCATGACGGGAACTCCGGGGTCGGGCCGGGCTGGCGGGCCGGTCGGTCGGGCCGGGCGGGCCGGTCGGGTCAGGATTCGAGGGCGGTGGGGGCGCCGAGCGCGACCTTCTCGGCGTTGCGCCTGGTCTTGGCCCAGCCGTTGCGGCCGAGCACCAGCCGGACGGCCGCCCGGGCGGCGACCACGAACAGGTGGTAGGCGTAGAGCCAGACAAGGACGCCCCAGAGCAGTCCGGTGAGCCGGCTGCGGTCGGGGTGGACGAGCCGGCGGTAGGCGAAGCCCCAGAAGACCATCGGCAGGGTGGCGAGCACGAAGGCGAGCAGCATCCAGGGGCCGAAGCGGAGCTGGAACTCGGCGGTCTCCTCGGGGAAGAGCACCAGCCCGGCCGCGGTGATCGCGATCGACAGCGGGGTGAGCACGACCAGCAGCACGCAGACCACCGGCTGGAGGAAGGTGTAGAGCACCTCGGCCTTGCCGGCGGGGCGGTAGTGCGGGGAGCGCAGGATCCGGCCGGTGTAGCGCAGGCACTGCATGTTGCCCTGGGCCCAGCGGGTGCGCTGGGTGAGGAAGCGCCGGCCGGAGACCAGGGCCTCCTGGGAGACGGCGGCCTCGGTGACGTGGGTGAGCCGCCAGCCGGCCAGCCGCAGGTCCAGGCCGGACTCGTAGTCCTCCAGCAGGGCGCGCTCCGGCCACGGCCGGCCGGCCCGGCCCTCCTCGGCGGTCAGCGAGTCGAGGGCGGTGAGCCGGACGAACTGGCCGTTGCCGCCGAGGCCGACGCTGCCGGTGCGGCGGCGCAGCAGCTGCATGCCGGCGTTGTTGGCCTGGAACTCGACGTCCTGCATCCGGACCAGGGCGCGGGCGAAGGCGTTGGCGAGCCGGCCGCGGCCGGGCAACGGCCGTTCGTCGTCGGCGTTGCGCATCCGGACGCCGATCTGCACGGCGCCGGTGTCGGTGCGGCCGAGTGCCCGGTCGTTGCAGACCTGTTCGAGGGTGCCGGGGTCGAGCTGTCCGTCGGCGTCGACCACGCCGAGGACGATCCGGGAGCGGTCGGTGCCGGCGGGCAGCCCGGCGGAGATCTCGCGGTAGGCGGCGTTGAGGGCGGCGCCCTTGCCGATCCGGGCGTGCGGGCGGCGGCGCTGGACGAGGTGGATCCGGTCGTCGTGCGCGGCGGCGGCGAGCACCAGTTCGCGGGTGGCGTCCTCGCTGTCGTCGTCGATCACCCAGAGGTGGGCGGCGGGGGCGACGGCCCGCAGGCCGGCCAGGGTCTGGGCGACCACCGCCTCCTCGTCGCGGCAGGGGATCACCAGGTGCCACCGGAAGGCGGACGGGTCGCCCGGCTCGCCGGGGGTGTTGTGCCGGAAGGCGTGCCGGGAGCCGGCCCAGTAGAGCAGGAAGCGCCCGAAGACGAGGGCCATGTAGAGCAGCAGTGCCAGTGAGACGAGTCCGGCGAACCAGACGATGCTGTCGCGGCGGAGCTCGATGAAACCGCGCAGGGCGTCGGGCATGGCGCTGTGCTCCTCATGATCAAAGGTGATTTGTCTCCCTGAGATGCGAATCGCTGCTCCATTGCGGCCTGATGTCGCTAAATCGATAGTAAACGCAGAAAACGACCAAGCCTGGGCAAAGTGGTCGTTCTCACCCCGTGGGGAGCGCCGGGCGCAGCTCCGTAGACTGTGGTCGTGAGCGACAAGGCCGACCCGAACCCGTACACCCTCCGCCCCGCCGACGGCACCGCCGACGACGCCCTGCGCGACGTCGAGGTGGAACTCTCCAAGCGCTGGCCGGAGAACAAGCTGGAGCCCTCGCTCGACCGGATCGAGGCGCTGATGGACATCCTGGGCCAGCCCCAGCGGTCCTTCCCCTCCATCCACATCACCGGCACCAACGGCAAGACCTCCACCGCCCGGATGATCGAGCAGCTGCTCAACACCTTCGAGCTGCGCACCGGCCGCTACACCAGCCCGCACGTGGAGTCCGTCACCGAGCGGATCAGCCTGGACGGCGCCCCGATCGGCCCCGAGCGGTTCGTCGAGGTCTACCGGGACATCGAGCCCTACGTGCGGATGGTCGACGAGCGCGAGCCGGTCGCGATGTCCTTCTTCGAGGTGCTGACCGGCATGGCGTACGCGGCCTTCGCCGACGCCCCGGTGGACGTCGGCGTGATCGAGGTCGGCATGGGCGGCTCCTGGGACGCCACCAACGTCATCGACGCCGCCGTCGCGGTGATCACCCCGATCGGCCTGGACCACACCGACAAGCTGGGCGGGACCACCGGCGAGATCGCGGTCGAGAAGTCCGGGATCGTCAAGCCGGGCTCCATCGCGGTCGTCGCCCAGCAGCAGCTCGACGCCGCCGAGACGATCCTGCGGCGCGCCGTCGAGGTGGACGCCACCGTGGCCCGCGAGGGCATGGAGTTCGGTGTGATCCGCCGTGAGGTTGCCATCGGCGGCCAGCTGGTGACGCTGCGCGGGCTCGGCGGCGAGGAGTACGAGGAGGTCTTCATCCCGCTGCACGGCGCCCACCAGGCGCAGAACGCCGCGCTCGCGCTCGCGGCGGTCGAGGCCTTCTTCGGCGTCGGCGGCGCCCGCGGCGGACAGCTGGACGTGGACAAGGTGCGGCAGGCGTTCTCCGGCGTCGCCTCGCCGGGCCGCCTGGAGGTCGTCCGCCGCAGCCCGACCATCCTCCTGGACGCCGCGCACAACCCGGACGGCGCCCACGCCACGGTGGCCGCGATCGGCGAGTCCTTCGGCTTCACCCGGCTGGTCGGCGTGGTCGGCACCAGTGGCGACAAGGACGTGGCCGGACTGCTGGAGGCCTTCGAGCCGCTCCTGGCCGAGGTCGTCATCACCCGGAACTCCACCCACCGCGCGATGGACGTGGACGCGCTGGCCGCGCTCGCGGTCGAGATCTTCGGCGAGGACCGCGTCCAGGTCGAGCCCCGGCTCGACGACGCCATCGCCGCCGCCGTCACCCTGGCCGAGGAGGAGGGCGACCTCGGCGGCGCCGGGGTGCTGGTCACCGGTTCGGTCATCACGGTGGGCGAGGCCCGCCTGCTGCTCGGGAGGAAGTGACGATGAGGACGCTCTGTTCCTCGACGCTGATCGGCGAGGCTCTGCTGATCATGTTCGCCGGCCTGGTGGCCATGCAGCTCTCGGACGTCCCCACGGCCACCGTCTGGACCGTCAGCGGCGTCGCGATGGCACTCTGCGTACTGCTCTGCGGCATGATCAACCGGCCCGGAGCGGTCCCGGTCGGCTGGGCGCTGCAGATCGGACTGATCGCCAGCGGCTTCGTCCTGCCGACCATGTTCGGGCTCGGAGTCGTCTTCGCCGGCCTCTGGTGGTGCTCGGTCCACTACGGCCGGAAGATCGACGAGATCAAGGCCGCCAGGGCGGCCGCGGCACCGGCTCCGGCGGTCTGAACGACGGCGCCCGAGGGGCGGCCGGGGCACCTGCTCACGCAAGGTAACCTCTGCGGTAGTCGCACTCCGCACGTCGAACCGGCGTGCGAGCCGTACCGATCTTTCCCAGGAGATGCACCGTGTCCCAGCGCACTCTCGTCCTGCTCAAGCCCGACGCCGTCAAGCGCGGCCTGGCCGGCGAGATCATCAGCCGCATCGAGCGCAAGGCCGGCTGGCGCCTCGGCGCCGTCGAGCTGCGCACCTTCGACCGGGCGACGCTGGAGCAGCACTACGCGGAGCACGTCGGCCGCCCGTTCTACGAGCCGCTGCTGGAGTTCATGACCTCGGGCCCGTCCATCGCCCTGATCGTCGAGGGCGAGGAGGTCGTCGCCGGCATCCGCATGCTGGCCGGCGCCACCAACCCGCTGGAGGCCGGGGCCGGCACCATCCGCGGCGACTACGCGACCATCACCCGCGAGAACCTGATCCACGCCTCCGACTCGACCGAGTCCGCGGAGCGCGAGATCAAGATCTTCTTCCCGGCCCACGTCTGATCCGGACGGGCTCCGGGACCTTCGGACGCCCCGGTCGGGACCATTGGCCCGGCCGGGGCATTCTTATCGGGAAATAGGGAACCAGGGGGGCCGACACGGCGTCCCAATGCCCGGAGAAGCGATCACGCTCCGGACAATGGACGGTATGCCCCACGTCGACGTCCGTGCCGGTCGGCGTGACTACGATGGACGCGACTCAAGGGCCCGGTAAGGCAGCTCAGCTGGTCTCCGCCCAAGCGTGGGCGCGCGCATTCCGTCCACCTCCATGACACCGAGCCCGGGAAGGCACCCACACCCCATGGCGAGCAACCTGTCGTTCATCGGCCGCGACTTGGCGATCGACCTCGGAACTGCCAACACGCTGGTGTACGTCAGGGGCAAGGGGATCGTCCTCAACGAGCCGTCGGTGGTCGCGGTCAACACCAACACCGGGGGGATCCTGGCCGTCGGCTCCGAGGCCAAGAAGATGATCGGACGTACCCCGGGCAACATCGTCGCGATCCGCCCGCTCAAGGACGGCGTGATCGCCGACTTCGAGATCACCGAGCGGATGCTCCGCTACTTCATCCTCAAGATCCACCGGCGCCGCTTCCTGGCCCGCCCCCGGGTCGTCGTCTGCGTCCCCTCCGGCATCACCGGCGTCGAGCGCCGCGCCGTCATCGAGGCCTCCCTGCAGGCCGGCTGCCGCCAGGTGCACATCATCGAGGAGCCGATGGCCGCCGCGATCGGCGCCGGCCTGCCGGTCCACGAGCCCACCGGCAACATGGTCGTCGACATCGGCGGCGGCACCACCGAGGTCGCCGTCATCTCCCTCGGCGGCATCGTCACCGCGCAGTCCATCCGGGTCGCCGGCGACGAACTGGACAACGCCATCGTCCAGCACATCAAGAAGGAGTACTCGCTGCTCCTGGGCGAGCGCAGCGCCGAGCAGATCAAGATGAGCATCGGCTCCGCCTTCGGCCTGGAGGGCGAGAAGGACGAGCACGCCGAGATCCGCGGCCGCGACCTGGTCAGCGGCCTGCCCAAGACCGTCGTCATCTCCGCCGCCGAGGTCCGCGAGGCCATCGACGAGCCGGTCAACTCGATCATCGACGCGGTCAAGACCACCCTCGACCAGTGCCCGCCCGAGCTCGCCGGCGACGTCATGGACCGGGGCATCGTCCTCACCGGCGGCGGCGCCCTGCTCCGCGGCCTGGACGAGCGGCTCCGCCGGGAGACCGGCATGCCGATCCACATCGCCGAGAACCCGCTGGACTCCGTCGCACTCGGATCCGGCAAGTGCGTCGAGGAGTTCGAGGCCCTCCAGCAGGTACTCGACGCCGCACCGCGCCGTTAGCAGAACCGAAACGTCAGCCGAACTGAACGGGCCCCCGCCCGGGTCCACAGCCCGGGCGGCGGGGCCAGGCACGAAGGGGCAGCACCAGCACCGTGAGGGACACACGAGAGAGCCGGCTGCTGCTCATCCTGCTGGTGGCCGTCGCCTTCGCGCTGATCACCGTCGACATCAAGGGCGGTGATAGCTCCCCGCTCGGCGGCGCCCGACGCGCCGCGGCCTCCGTCCTCGGCCCCGTCGAACGGGGCGCGGCCACCGCCGTCGACCCGGTCGCCGACACCGTCCGGGCCTTCCGCGACGCCGCCGCCGACAGCGGCCGCACCGACCAGCTCGCCAACGAGAACACCGAACTGCGGCAGAAGCTGGCCTCCTCCGACATGGCCGGCGGGCGCACCAAGCAACTGGACGACCTGCTGCGCACGGCGGGCGCCGGCGGGTACACCGTCAAGGCCGCCCAGACCATCGCGATCGGCCCGGCCCAGGGCTTCTCCTGGACCATCACCATCGACGCCGGCAGCGACGACGGGCTCACCCGGGACATGACCGTGATCAACGGCCAGGGACTGGTCGGCCGGATCACCACCGTCGCCCCGACCACCGCCACCGTGCTGCTCGCCTCCGACCCCGGCTTCTCCGCCGGCACCCGGCTGGAGGGCACCGGCGAGATCGGCTTCGCCTCCGGCGGCGGCAGCAGCGCCATGAAGGTCTCGCTCCTCAACGGCAAGGCCCAGGTGAAGGAGGGCGACCGGCTGGTCACCTTCGGATCGCAGAGCGGCCGCCCGTTCGTGCCCGGCGTCCCGATCGGCAAGGTGGTCCAGGTCGAGGCCAACCCCGGCCAGCTCACCAAGACGATCCTGGTCGAGCCGTTCGTCCAGTTCACCCGGCTCGACCTGGTCGGCGTGGTCGTCGTCCCGCCGCGCACCGATCCGCGGGACGCCGTCCTGCCGCCCGCCCCCGCGCCGGCCGGCCAGGGCCAGGCCCCCGCGGCGCCGGCCGCCCCCGCGGCCCCGGCCGCCGTCCCGCCCGCCAAGCCCAATGGGGGGAACTGAGCCATGCGCCTCGCCCGCATCCCCGTCTCCGCCGCCCTGATCCTGTTCGGCCTGATCCTCCAGGTCAGCGTCTTCGGCCGACTGCAGCTCCCCGGGGCCACCCCGGACATACTGCTGCTCGTGGTGGTCGGCCTGGCCATGGTCTACGGGCCGACCGGCGGCTGCCTGGTCGGCTTCGCGGCCGGCCTGCTCGCCGACGTCGCCCCGCCGTCCGACCACGCCATCGGCCGGTACGCGCTGGTGCTCTGCCTGATGGGCTACGCCGCCGGACTGCTCCGCCCCGAGCACGGCCGGCAGCGCTCGGTCTCCAGCGCGCTGCTCGTGGTCTCCGTCGCCGCGATCGCCTCCACCCTGCTGTACGCGATGGTCGGCGCCCTGGTCGGCGACACCGCCGCCCGGCACGTCGGGCTCGGCTCGCTGGTGCTGACCGCGCTGCTCTACGACCTGCTGCTGGCCCCGTTCGTGGTGCCCGCCGTGATGGCGCTCGGCCGCCGCTTCGGGAAGGACCCGGTGGCCGCCGCCGGCCCCGGCGACGACGAGGGCGGCCCGGGCCTCGGCACCCTGGCCCGCTACCGCACCACCCGCGAGGCCTCCTCCGGCCCGGGCTACAAGAAGAAGCGCCTGCTCGGCGCCGGCAAGCGCCCGTAGCCCGGCCCCGGCCCCGGCCCCGGCCCCCGACCCGACCAGCCCGCCCTCGCGATTTCCTGGAGCGCACGAGACGTGAGCAACATCCCCGAGACCGGCCGAACCCGGCGGGTGACGATCCGTCTGGTGGTCCTGCAGATCCTGGTGCTGTCGCTGCTCGCCACCCTCGGCGGACGGCTCTGGTACCTCCAGATCCGCAACGCCAAGGAGTACACCGCCAAGGCGACCGGCAACCACATCCGCGAGGTCGTCGAACCGGCCGTCCGCGGCGAGATCCTGGACGCCTCCGGCCGCATCCTCGCCGGCAACGAGACCAAGCTGGTGGTCTCGGTCAGCCGCACCTCGCTGCTCCAGCAGAAGGACGGCGGCAAGGCGGTGCTGACCCGGCTCGCCGAGGTGCTCGGCATGCCGGCCAAGGACGTCCAGGAGAAGGTCCGGCTCTGCGACCCCAAGACCCCGCAGCCCTGCTGGAACGGATCGCCCTACCAGCCGATCCCGGTCACCAAGGAGGCGACCACCCAGCAGGCGATGCAGATGATGGAGCGCCGCGAGGACTTCCCCGGGGTGACCGCGCAGCCCACCGCCGTACGCCACTACACCGGCGTCGAGGGCGCCAACATGGCCCAGGTGCTCGGCTACCTCTCGCCGGTCACCGACGAGGAGGTCTCCAAGACCGCCGACAAGGCCGGACTCGACCGCTACCTGCCGGCCGACCAGATCGGCCGGGCCGGACTGGAGTCGGTGTACGACCGCGACCTGCGCGGCACCGCCGGCATCACCAAGCTGGAGGTCGACAACCTCGGCCGGGTGATCGGCACCGCCGACAAGGCCGCCCCGCAGACCGGCAACAACCTGGTGACCAGCATCGACGCCAGGGTGCAGAAGGTCGTCGAGGACAACCTGGCGCAGGCGATGGCGGACGCCCGCAAGACCTGGGACAAGAACACCAAGCGCAACTACGAGGCGGACTCCGGCGCCGCGGTCGTGATGGACGTCAAGACCGGCCGGATCATCGCGATGGCCAGCGCCCCCAGCTACGACCCGAACATCTGGCAGGGCGGCATCTCCGGCAAGGACTACCAGGGGCTGACCAACAAGGAGTCCAACTACCCGCTGCTGAACCGGGCCATACAGGGTCAGTCCGCCCCCGGCTCCACCTTCAAGGTGGTCTCCACCGCGGCCGCCGCCCAGGCCGGCTACGCGCTCAACGGCAACTACCCGTGCCCGAGCAGCATGACCATCGGCGGCCGCGAGTTCAAGAACTTCGAGAGCCAGGGCCACGGCTCGATCACCCTCGCCCAGGCGCTGGAGGTCTCCTGCGACACCGTCTTCTACGGCCTCGCCTACGACCAGTGGCTGGCCGACGGCGGCATCAAGCCGAAGAAGGACACCGGCGACTGGTTCTACAAGACCGCCCACCAGTTCGGCCTCGGCGCCAAGACCGGCATCGACCTGCCCTCCGAGGCCACCGGCCGGGTGCCCGACCGGCAGTGGAAGCAGTCCTTCTACGACAACAACAAGGACGCCTGGTGCAAGCAGGCCGAGAAGGGCGGCAAGGAGTACGCCGACCTGATCGCCAAGGAGAACTGCGTCGACGGCTACGTGCTGCGCGCCGGTGACGCCGTCAACTACGCGATCGGGCAGGGCGACACCCTCGTCACCCCGCTGCAGATGGCGCGGATCTACTCGGCGCTGGCCAACGGCGGCACGCTCTGGCGGCCGACCGTCGCCAAGGCGGTGATAAGCCCGGGCGGCGAGCTGGTCCGCGAGATCGCCCCGCACGAGGACGGCAAGCTGCCGACCGACGCCAAGACCCTGCAGTACATCGACGAGGCCACCAAGGGCGTCGTGTCGACCGGTACCGCCGCGTGGAAGTTCACCGGCGCCGGCTGGCCGCAGGGCAAGATCGAGCTGCACGCCAAGACCGGCACCGCCGAGGTCGAGGGCAAGCAGACCACCTCGTACCTGACCACCTACAGCCGCGACTACGCGGTCGTGATGACGATAAGCCAGGGCGGCACCGGCTCCGGCGGCTCCGGCGACTCCGTCCGCCGGATCTACCAGGCGCTCTACGGCGTCGACGACAAGGGCAACATCGACAACGGCAAGGCCCTGCTGACCACGCCGCAGGCCGAGCTGCCGAAGTTCAACGCCGACGGCACCGCGATCATCAAGCAGGCCTCGTTCGGCGGGACGCCCGCCGGGGAGCCCGGCGACCCCGGGGTGACCGGCGCCGCGCCGCGGGTCTTCCTGGACCCGGCGCGGCCGGCCGGGGAGGTCGTGGTGCCCGTCGCGGCGCCCGCGGCCGTCGAACCCACCCGCTCCACCGGAAGGGGCCGGGCATGACCTTCTACGGCTCGTACCGCCAGCTGCGGCTCGTCCCGCAGCGCGGCGGGGTCCCCAGGTCGCTCGCCAAGGACTCCCCGCTCTGGCGGATCGACTGGATACTGCTGCTGGCCGCGGTGGTCCTCTCGCTGGGCAGCTCGCTGCTCGTCTGGTCGGCCACCCGCGGGCGGGACTCGCTCACCCACGGGGACCCGCAGTACTTCCTGTACCGGCACCTGACCAACGTCATGATCGGCGCCGTGCTGTGCGCGGTGGTGATAGCGATAGGGAGCCGGCGGTTCCGGACGGTGGTGCCGTTCCTGTACGCCGGCGTCATCGTGCTGCTGCTGGCGACGCTGAGCCCGCTCGGCTCGACCATCAACGGCCAGCACTCCTGGATCCAGTTGGGCGGCGGCTTCTCGGTGCAGCCGGCCGAGTTCGCCAAGCTGGCGATCGTGCTGGTGATGGCGGTCGTGCTGTCCGAGCAGGTGGACGCGGGGGAGCGGGAGTTCCCGGCGAACCGGGCGGTGTTCCGCGGGCTGGTCTGGGCGACGCTGCCGATGGCGATCGTGATGCTGATGCCGGACGCCGGCTCGGTGATGGTCATGGCGGTCATCGTGCTCGGCATCCTGCTTGCCTCCGGCGCGGCCAACCGCTGGGTGTTCGGGCTGATCCTGGCGGGCGTCGGCGGCTGCGTGGCGATCTGGAAGCTCGGGGTGCTGAGCAAGTACCAGATCGACCGGTTCGCGGCCTTCGCCAACCCGGCGCTCGACCCGTCCGGCGTCGGCTACAACACCGCCCAGGCGCGGATCGCGATCGGCTCGGGCGGGCTGACCGGCAAGGGGCTGTTCCACGGGACGCAGACCACCGGGCAGTTCGTGCCGGAGCAGCAGACCGACTTCGTCTTCACGGTGGCCGGCGAGGAGCTCGGCTTCCTCGGGGCGATGGCGATCATCGTGCTGCTCGGTGTGGTGCTCTGGCGGGCCTGCCGGATCGCCCGGCAGGCCACCGACCTGTACGGCACGATCGTGGCGGCCGGGGTCGTCGCCTGGTTCGCGTTCCAGGGGTTCGAGAACATAGGGATGTGCCTGGGCATCATGCCGGTGGCCGGCATCCCGCTGCCGTTCGTCTCCTACGGAGGGTCGTCGATGTTCTCGACCTGGGTGGCGATCGGGTTGTTGCAGGCGGTGCAGAGCCAGCGGCCGATAGCGGCCTGAGGGCGTTACGGCGCAGTGCCGGCGGAGTGTCGCCGGAGTGCCGGTGCAGTGCCGGCGGCGGGGCCGGTCCGGGGGTGTCCCCGGGCCGGCCCCGTCGGCGTTCCGGGGGCTACCAGGCGTCCCAGTGCGCGATCCGGTCGGTGGGGACGCGCGGCCCGGGGCGGAAGTCGGTGCCGATGGTGTGGGCGAGCGGGACGAGTGCGACCTGGGCCACCGTCTCGTAGGGGATGCCGAGCAGTTCGGCGGCCTCGCGCTCGTAGTGCAGGTGCGGGGTGGTCCAGGCGGTGCCGAGGCCCCGGGAGCGGGCGGCCAGCATGAACTGCCAGGTGGCGGGGAGGATCGAGCCCCAGGCGTTGGCCTGGCCGACGTGCGTGCCGAGTTCGTGCCGGCCCTCGATCCGGACGCAGGGCACCACCAGGACCGGTACCTCGTGCAGGTGGTCGAAGAGGTGCTGGGCGCTCTCGGCGAGGCGCAGCCGCCGGGCGGTGTCCTCGGTGGTGCGGTCCAGGCCGGTGCGGACGACCGCCTGGCGGGGGTGGACCAGGCCGAGCCGGTAGAGGTCGGCGAGGGCGGCGCGCCGGGCCGGGTCGGTGACGACCACGAAGTCCCAGCGCTGGCGGTTGCGGCCGGTGGGGGCCTGGGTGGCGAGGGCCAGGCACTCCTCGACCAGGTCCCGGCCGACCGGCCGGGTGAGGTCGAGCCGCTTGCGCACGGCGCGGGTCGTGGTGAGGAGCTGTTCTGCGGTCAGGTCGGGGTGCGGCACGGCCGTGGCCTCCGGGGTCGGACGGGCCGGCCGCGCGGGGCGGGGCCTCAGTCGGCCGGCGGGACGTCGAGGAGCTTGCGGGTGAGGCGGACCAGGGTCTCCCGTTCGCCCGGGGTGAGCGCGGCGAAGGCGTGGTCCAGGACGGGGGCGATGGCGCGCTCGGCGTCGGCCAGGGCGGCGGCCCCGTCGGGGGTCGGGGTGACGGCGTAGGCGCGGCGGTCCCGGGGGTGGCGCTCGCGGCGGACCAGGCCGGCGTCCTCCAGGGCGTCCACGCAGCCGACCATCACGCTGCGGTCGATCCGCAGCTGCTCGCTGAGCTCCTGCTGGGTGCAGCTGCCGACGGCGTCGAGCATCTTGAGCACGAGGTGCTGGGCCACCGTCAGGGGTGCTCCGGAGAGCTGCTCGTCGATGGACCGGGCGACCGCGGTGGTGGCCCGGCAGAGCGCGATGTCGGGGCGGTCCTGGGTGAGCGCGGCGAAGTACCGCCGGCGCTCGCCGCTGTCGTCCGCCCGGCTCGGGGAGGCGAGGCGGGGGGTCCGGGGGGCGCCGGCCATCGGGACTCCTTCGGTGGTGGACGGCCAGCATAACGCTCCCCGGAGATTGTTTGACGGTAGATGATTTTCGCTGCTACGTTCCGAGCGTACTTGATCGAGCATCAGATTGTTGACAGTCAGATCAATTTGGGGGGTCGGGATGGCCGGAGGAGACGGTGCGGACGCGGCGGGCGGCCGTGGCGGGGGAACGGCCGCGGCGGACGGCGGCACGGCGGGGGAGGAGTGGCTCGACCCCGCGGACCGGCGGCTCGGCTGGGACGGCGTCTGCGGCTTCGAACGGGCCGGCGGCACCGTCCTGCCCCTGCGGATCCCGCAGGAACGACTCGGCACCGCGCTCTCGGACAACTTCGTCCGGCTCGCCCGGCTCCCGGCCGGAGTCCGCTTCGCCGTCCGCACCGACGCCGCCGCACTGCTGCTGGACCTGGACGCCGAGCCGGGCGGCGCGCCGCTGGACGTCCTCGCCGACGGCGTCATCGTCCACCGGCGCCGCCTCGGGCCCGGCCGCCACCGGCTCGACCTGGCGCTGCCGGGCCGCCCGGTGGAGGTGGCGGTCTGGCTGCCGCACCTGTCCCTCACCCGGCTCGCCGCGGTCGGCCTGCGCGGCCACCGGCTGCTGGCGCCCGTCGACCGCGCCGGCCCGCGCTGGATCGCCTACGGCAGCTCGCTGACCCACGCGATGTTCCCCGACGGGCCCTCCGCGAGCTGGACGGCACTGCTCGCCCGCCGCCTCGGCTGGCGGCTGCGCAACCTCGGGTTCGCCGGCGAGGCCTACCTGGACCCGCTGGTCGCCCGGGTGATCCGGGACACCCCCGCCGACCTGGTCACCCTGGAGATCGGCACCAACGCCTACATCCGCTCCGCCTTCACCGCCCGCAGCTGGGGCCCCGCCGTCTGCGGCTTCGTCGAGACGATCCGGGACGGGCACCCGGACACGCCGGTCGCCGTGATCGCCGCACTGCCCTCGGTGGAGCGCGAGCGGGTGGCCAACGCGGCCGGACTGACCCTCGCGGACGTCCGGGACCTGACCGCCACGGCCGTCCGGGTGCTCCAGCGGCTGGGCGACCGCCGGCTGCACCTGGTCGACGGCCGGGACGTGCTGCCGGTCGCCGAGGCGGACGGGCTGTACGCGGACGGCCTGCACCCGACCCCCGAGGGGGAACACCGGCTGGCCGGCCTGGCCGAGCCCTTCCTGGGACCGCTGGCCGCCCGGCCCTGACCGGCCGGGCGGGCGGTCAGACCGGCAGCAGGAGCTCGGCGGCGGCCAGCGCCGCCCGGGCCTGGTGGGACACCTGGGCGTCGACCGGCACCCAGCGGGCGCCCAGCCGGTGCAGGCCGTCCAGGCTCGCCGCGACGATGGCCCGGGCCCGCGCCCGGGCCGCGTCCGCCGCGGGGCCGCCGGAGTCCGCGAGCAGCCGCAGCAGCATCGAGGCGACCCGCAGCGGCAGCCGCTCCGCGACGATCCGGGCGGTCGTCACCCGGGACACCGACAGCGGCGCCTCCGACCACTCCGTCCGCCACTCCTCCAGCAGCAGTGGGCAGACGTCCAGGTTGAACTCGATCGAGCGCAACAGCGGCCCGTACGCCACCCCGGCGTGCGGCGGCACCTGCGGCAGCAGCCCGACCAGCTCCTCCACCCGGTCGCCCAGGGTGCGGGCGGCGGCCCGTACGGCGGCGCGCGCGTTCGGGTGCGGGCGGGAGTCGCCGACCGCGTCGATCGCCCACATCGGCACCTCCAGCACGGCCGTCACCCCGCCGTACCGGCCCGCGTACGACCAGGTGGACAGCTCCGGACGGTCCGGCAGCGCCTGCGAACCGCCGCCCGGCGCCGGCATCACGTACGCGCCGGGAGCCGGGCTGTCCCAGCCGACCGCGTCGTAGGAGTCGACGTCCAGCGGGATACCGGCCCGCGCCACCGAGCGCGCGAACCCCTCGGCCAGCCCCGGCAGCGGCCGGGTCAGCTGCACGAACGCGCCGCCGAAGTCCACACCGTGCAGCGAGCACTGCAGGACCGGGCGCAGCTCGTCGATCAGGCCGGTCAGCACCCGGCTCTCGGGCATCGGCAGGCGGTCGCCGTCCGGCGCCGGCGGCAGCTCGGGCTGCTCGTCGAACGCGGGTCGGAAGAAGTGCTCGTAGTGCCGGGCCGGGGTGAGCGGGCCGTGCAGCCAGCCCTCGTTGAGGGCGGCGCCGTCCGGGTCCAGGCAGAGCAGCACGTGCCAGCCGGCCCCGGGGCGGGGCGGCAGCTCCAGCACCCGCTCGGCCAGCCGGACCGCGGCGGCCACGCCCACCGGCTCGTTCGGGTGCGGGCCGCCGACCGCCAGCACGGCGTGCTCCCCGTCGTCGACGGAGAGCAGGACCAGCGGCCGGCCGGCGCGGGAGCGGCCCACCTCGCGGACGCGGCAGCGGTCGGGGTGGCGGCGGGCCAGCCGGTGGGCGGCCGACACCGCGCGGGCCACCGTCGGGTAGCCCTCGGCGTCCTGGCGCGGTGGTCCGATCCGGCGTACCCGTGGGCCCGTGTCGGTCATGGCTCTCCTGTCCTCGGGCACGCCCGTGCGCGGGCGGCGGTATGGCCTGTCCTCGGGGGCTGTCCTCGGGGCTCTGCTGCGGGGGGCTGGGCGGGGGTCTGCGGTGGGGCTTTTGCTGCGGGGTTCGGTCCGCGGGGGTTCGGTCCGCGGAGAGGTGCTGCGGATGCTGCGGGTGCTGCGGGGAGTGACGGCGGTGCTGCGGTGAGGTGATGAAGTGGTGAGGTGAAGGTGCTGCGAGGAGCCCGCTCTGCGGGGGCATACCCGGGCGGGCCGTCCGGCTACCGTGCGCGGGGCGGCCTCGCCGCGGCCGGTGCCGGTCCGCCGGGGCGGATCAACCGCCCGCGGCACCGGGCGGGAGGACCGCGGTCCCGAGCGCGAGGCCGGGGCCGGTTGCCTTGTGCATGGTCAACTCCCTTGCCTCGACGGCGTACAGGACCCTCCGGCAGAGCCTTGCCAGTACCGCACGCGGCCTCCGAGCGTGTCAACCACCGCCGACGCCGCACCGTCGGGCGGCGTTCACCTGCCGGGGCGGCCCCGGCCGCCCGGGCGTCGGCCCCGTGCGGGCCGGAAAGAGCCCGTCGCGATTCGGCTACCCTTGAGGGTCACCCCTCCAAGCCGTCGCCAGCAGTGCGCGCGGCGGTCGTCAAACGTCGTAAGGGTTCCTAGTACATGACTGTCGAATCGGTCTTCCCACGCCTGGAGGCCCTCCTCCCGCACGTCCAGAAGCCGATCCAGTACGTCGGCGGCGAGCTCAACTCGACCGTCAAGGACTGGGACGCCTGCGACGTCCGCTGGGCGCTGATGTATCCCGACGCCTACGAGGTCGGCCTGCCCAACCAGGGCGTCATGATCCTCTACGAGGTGCTCAACGAGCAGGAGGGCGTGCTGGCCGAGCGCACCTACAGCGTCTGGCCGGACCTGGAGGCCCTGATGCGCGAGCACGGCGTCCCCCAGTTCACCGTCGACGCCCACCGCCCGGTGCGCGCCTTCGACGTGTTCGGGCTCTCCTTCTCCACCGAGCTCGGCTACACCAACATGCTCACCGCCCTCGACCTGGCCGGCATCCCGCTGAACGCCCGGGACCGGGGCGACGACGACCCGATCGTGCTGGCCGGCGGCCACGCCGCGTTCAACCCCGAGCCGATCGCGGAGTTCATCGACTGCGCCGTGATCGGCGACGGCGAGCAGGCCGTGCTCGACATGACCAAGATCATCAGGGCCTGGAAGGAGGAGGGCCGCCCCGGCGGGCGCGAGGAACTGCTGCTGCGCCTGGCGCGCACCGGCGGCGTGTACGTGCCCGCCTTCTACGACGTCGAGTACCTGCCCGACGGCCGGATCGCCCGCGTCGTGCCCAACGCTCCCGGCGTGCCGTGGCGGGTCTCCAAGCACACCGTCATGGACCTCGACGAGTGGCCCTACCCCAAGCAGCCGCTCGTCCCGCTCGCCGAGACCGTGCACGAGCGGATGTCCGTCGAGATCTTCCGCGGCTGCACCCGCGGCTGCCGCTTCTGCCAGGCCGGCATGATCACGCGCCCCGTGCGGGAGCGAAGCATCACCGGCATCGGCGAGATGGTGGAGCGCGGGCTGAAGGCCACCGGCTTCGAGGAGGTCGGCCTGCTGTCGCTCTCCTCCGCCGACCACACCGAGATCGCCGACGTCGCCAAGGGCCTCGCCGACCGCTACGCCGAGGACAAGATCGGCCTGTCGCTGCCGTCCACCCGCGTCGACGCCTTCAACATCGACCTCGCCAACGAGCTGAGCCGCAACGGCCGCCGCTCCGGCCTCACCTTCGCCCCCGAGGGCGGCAGTGAGCGCATGCGCAAGGTGATCAACAAGATGGTGTCGGAGGAGGACCTCATCCGCACCGTCGCCACCGCCTACGGCAACGGCTGGCGCCAGGTGAAGCTGTACTTCATGTGCGGCCTGCCCACCGAGACCGACGAGGACGTGCTCCAGATCGGGGAGATGGCGAAGAACGTCATCCAGAAGGGCCGCGAGGTCACCGGCCAGAACGACATCCGCTGCACCGTCTCCATCGGCGGGTTCGTGCCCAAGCCGCACACCCCGTTCCAGTGGGCCCCGCAGCTGTCCGCCGAGGCCACCGACGCCCGCCTCGCCAAGCTGCGCGACTCCATCCGCGGCGACCGCAAGTACGGCAAGAACATCGGCTACCGCTACCACGACGGCAAGCCCGGCATCGTCGAGGGCCTGCTCTCCCGCGGCGACCGCCGGATCGGCGCCGTCATCCGGGCGGTCTACGAGGACGGCGGCCGCTTCGACGGCTGGCGCGAGCACTTCTCGTACGACCGCTGGATGGCCTCCGCCGAGAAGGGCCTGGCCGGCACCGGCGTCGACGTCGACTGGTACACCACCCGTGAGCGCACCTACGAGGAGGTGCTGCCCTGGGACCACCTGGACAGCGGCCTCGACAAGGACTGGCTCTGGGAGGACTGGCAGGACGCCCTGGAGGAGGTCGAGGTCGACGACTGCCGCTGGACCCCCTGCTTCGACTGCGGGGTGTGTCCCCAGATGGACACCAGTATCCAGATCGGCCCCACCGGCAAGAAGCTGCTGCCACTGACCGTGGTCAAGTAACCGGATATATGGAAGTGCCCCCATCGGATACATCCGATGGGGGCACTTCCATATTCCGAAACATATTCGATATAGTATGCTTCTGGTTGTCAATTTGATATTGAGAAGTGGCGGTGTACAAAGTGGCCAAGACGATGATCGATATCAATGAAGAAGCCCTCGCCCTGGCTGCCGAGGTACTCGGCACGAAGACCAAGAAGGACACCGTCAACGCCGCCCTGGAGCAGGTCGGACTGCGCTACCGGCGGGAGCGGGCGCTCGCCCACCTGACCGCGATGGCCGACGAGGGGGCGTTCGACGGGCTGCTGGACCCGGGCTTCGAAGAAGAGGCGTGGCGCTGAATGGCCGGTGCTGAACAGTTCCTGATCGACAAGTCGGCGCACGTGCGGATCCTCCGCGCGGGTCTGCGCGACGTCTGGGGCGAGGTGCTGCTGGCCGGCCGGATCGCCCTGTGCCCGCCGACCGAGGCGGAGATCCTCTACTCGGCCAGGTCCGCGGACGACTACCGGCGGATCAAGGCGTCCCTGGCGGACGTCTACGGGTGGGCCGTGGTGCCGGACAACGCGTGGCAGCGGCTGCTGTCGATCCAGGAGCGGTTGGTCGCCAACGGGTGCCACCGGTCGGCGGGAATTCCCGACCTGCTGGTCGCCGTCACCGCGATGCACCACGGACTGACCGTGCTGCACTACGACCGGGACTTCGAGACCATCGCCCAGCACACCGACCTGAAGGCCAGGTGGCTGGCCGAACCCGGGTCGCTGGACTGACCGGCTGCGCGCCTGGCCAGGGGCGGAGCGAGGGGGTGGCGGGGGCGCGTACCCTTTGAGGTGACAGAGTCCGGACAGTGGCGGGAAGCCGCCGCCGCGACGGACGGGGACAACTGACTAAGGACTGAGCGACCCTGGCACGCCGTACGCCCGACGGTCCGCCGCCCGCGCCGACGGTGCAGCGGATCCGTCTCCGCTACACCAAGCGCGGCCGGCTCCGCTTCACCAGCCACCGTGACTTCCAGCGCGCCTTCGAGCGCGCCCTGCGCCGGTCGGCGGTGCCGATGGCCTATTCGGCCGGCTTCACCCCGCACCCGAAGGTGTCCTACGCCAACGCCGCGCCGACCGGCGTGGCCAGTGAGGCGGAGTACCTGGAGATCGGGCTCGCCGCAGCGCGCGACCCCGAGCAGCTGCGCGCCCAACTGGACGAGTCGCTGCCCGCCGGTCTGGACGTCATCGACGCCGTCGAGGTCCGGACGCCCAACTTCGTGGAGCGCCTGGAGGCCTCCGAGTGGCAGGTCCGCCTGGACGGTGTCACGCCGGAGGACGCGGCGCGCGCGGTCGGGCTGTTCCTGGCCCAGGAGCGGGTCGAGGTCGAACGCCTCACCAAGAACGGCGTGCGGGTCTTCGACGCGCGCGGCGCGGTGGCGGCGCTCGAAATCGCCCCGCCGCAGGTCGACGGCGGTGCGGACACGGACGGCGAAGGGGGCCGCGATGTTCGGACCGGGCGTCCCTGTGCGATACTGCGCCTGGTAGTACGACACGCCACACCCGCCGTACGACCCGACGACGTGTTGTCCGGTCTCCGTGCGACGGCCGACCTGGCGCCGCCGGTCCCCGCAGAGGTGACCAGGCTGGCGCAGGGGCCGCTCGACGAGGGGACCGGCACGGTGACCGACCCGTTGGCGCTCGACCGCGCCGCGGCCCAGGCCGGCCCTCTGACGGCCGGCGAGCCGCGCGCAACCGCGTCCGCCTAGCGGGCGGAGGCCGGGTCCAGTTACACACTGGGCCCGCTGGTCCTCCAGGCCCCCGCTGCTCCCCAGGGGAGCGAGCGTCGTCGAAGCACAGGCCGGCCTCTTGCGGCCCGCCGACCCCGATGGTCGGTGGGCCCGAGGACCCCGTCCGGGAGCCACCCGGGGTTGGGGGACGGCGCAGCTTGGGAAAACCTCAGAAGACTGGTCAGACCAGAAGACTTTCGACACCCCGCCGAGTGCGGGGCGCCGAGCGAGACTACGAGCCCCTGTGCGGCCTCGCGTCCGCGCGGCGGCACCGTGAAGGGTCCGGCCCGAGCATCATCGTGATGCCGGCCGGCGCCACCGGTGCCCCGCCGTGCCAGGATGCGGAGCCCGGGGGCCTGACGGGAGATCCACCCGCATGCTCGATAACACCGATCCGCAGCAGTCTGCGGCGACGGAACAGAACGACACCGCCGTGACCGGTGGCGAGGGCGCGTCCGCCGCGCCGCCGCGCCGGCGCCGCCGCGCGGTGTCCCGCCCGGCCGGTACGCCCCAGGGCGCGGCCGCGGCCGCCGCAGAGACGGTCATCCCGGCCGAGGCCGAGGTGAAGCCGGCCGAGACGCCGGCCCCCGCCGCCGAGCCGTCCGCCGCCGAACCGGCGGCGGAGAAGCCGGTGCGCGCCCGCCGGACCCGCAAGCGGGCCGAGGCGCCCGCCGGGGCGCCCGAGGCGACCCCGATCGTCGTCACCGCGCCGGACGCCGGCGCGACGGAGGCCCCGGTCGCCGAGAAGCCGGCCGCGAAGGCCGCCAGGGCGGAGAAGACCGAGAAGGCCGAGAGCTCCGCCGACCAGGCGGAGCAGGTCACCGAGAAGGCCGAGAAGCCCGCGCGGGCCCGCCGGACCCGGAAGAAGGCCGAGGCCGCTCCGGTCGAGGCGCCGGTCGCCGAGGAGACGCCCGCCGTCGAGGAGCCGGCCGCCGCCCAGGCCGAGCCGGTCGAGGCCCCGGCGGAGGAGGCGCCCGCCGCGCCGGCCCGCCGTGCCCGCCGCCGCCGGGTGGTCGAGGCGACCCCGGTCGCCGAGGCCCCGCTGGAGGAGCCGGCCGCCGAGGAGCCGGTCACCGAGGAGGAGCCGGCCGTCGAGGAGCCCGTCGCCGAGGAGCCCGCCGCGGCGCCCGCGCCGGTCGCCGAGCCCGAGCCGGTCACCGGCCGGGTGCGCCGCCGCGCGGTCCGCCCGTCCACCGCGATCTTCCAGGCGCCGGTCTTCCAGGAGCCGGCCCCCTACGTCGCCCCGCCCGCGGCGCAGCCCGCCGCCGCGGCTGCCGCGGCGGCCGCCCAGGCCGAGGCCCCGGTCGAGGCCGCCGAGGCGCCGGAGCAGCTGCGCGCGGAGGAGGACGAGTTCGAGTACAGCGGAGTCGGCCGCCGCCGCCGCACCCGCACCCAGGTCCGGGTGCAGGCCCCGTCCCGGCAGCGGAGGGCCGCCGCGGAGAAGCCTGCCGCGGAGAAGCCGGTCGTCGAGAAGCCCGTCGCGGAGAAGCCCGTCGCGGAGAAGCGCGCCGTCGTCGCCGAGCCGGTCGAGGCGCCCGTCGCCGAGGCCCCCGTCACCGGCCCCGAGGCCGAGGACGAGTGGGAGGACGGCCGTCCGTCGCGCCGTCGCCGCCGGGGTGGCCGTCGCCGCCGTCGCGGTGAGGCCGAGGAGGCCGAGGTCGAGACCACGGAGGCCGGGAAGGCCGCCGACGAGGCGCTCGCGGCCGCCGAGGACGAGGAGGACGACGAGGACGACCTCGCCGCCGGCCTGTCCTCCTCCCGCCGCCGCCGTCGCCGTCGCCGCCGCAGCGGTGAGGCCGGCGCCGTCGAGGCCCCCGAGACCACCGAGGACGGCGTCCGCACGGTGGTGAAGGTGCGCGAGCCGCGCCGTCGCTCCAGCGAGCCGTCCTTCGACCCGGACGAGGTGCAGTCCATCAAGGGCTCCACCCGTCTGGAGGCCAAGAAGCAGCGCCGCCGCGAGGGCCGCGAGCTGGGCCGCCGCCGGGTGCCGATCATCACCGAGGCCGAGTTCCTGGCCCGCCGCGAGTCGGTCGAGCGCGTCATGGTGGTGCGCCAGAACGGCCAGCGGACCCAGATCGGCGTCCTCGAGGACGGCGTGCTGGTCGAGCACTACGTCAACAAGGAGCAGGCCACCTCGTACGTCGGCAACGTCTACCTGGGCAAGGTCCAGAACGTGCTGCCGTCGATGGAGGCCGCCTTCGTCGACATCGGCAAGGGCCGCAACGCGGTGCTGTACGCCGGTGAGGTGAACTTCGGCGCGCTGGGCGGCCACGGCGGCCCGCGCCGGATCGAGTCGGTGCTGAAGTCCGGCCAGTCCGTGCTGGTGCAGGTCTCCAAGGACCCGATCGGCCACAAGGGCGCCCGCCTGACCAGCCAGATCTCGCTGCCCGGCCGCTACCTGGTGTACGTGCCCGAGGGCTCGATGACCGGCATCTCCCGCAAGCTGCCGGAGAACGAGCGCGCCCGCCTGAAGCAGATCCTCAAGAAGATCGTCCCGGACGACGCGGGCGTCATCGTGCGCACCGCCGCCGAGGGGGCCTCCGAGGAGGAGCTGACCCGCGACGTCCAGCGGCTGCAGCAGCAGTGGGAGGACATCCAGAAGAAGGCCACCAGCGGCAACGCGCCGGCCCTGCTGTACGGCGAGCCGGACATGACCGTCCGGGTCGTCCGCGACATCTTCAACGAGGACTTCACCAAGGTCATCGTCTCCGGCACCGAGGCGTGGAACACCATCCACGACTACGTGTCCAACGTGGCGCCGGACCTCGCCGGGCGGCTCCAGCGGTGGACCTCCGAGGTGGACGTCTTCGCGACCTACCGGATCGACGAGCAGCTGATGAAGGCGCTGGACCGCAAGGTCTGGCTGCCCAGCGGCGGCTCGCTGGTGATCGACCGCACCGAGGCGATGGTCGTCATCGACGTCAACACCGGGAAGTTCGTCGGCCAGGGCGGCAACCTGGAGGAGACGGTCACCCGGAACAACATCGAGGCGGCCGAGGAGATCGTGCGCCAGCTGCGGCTGCGCGACCTCGGCGGCATCATCGTGATCGACTTCATCGACATGGTCCTGGAGTCCAACCGGGACCTCGTGCTGCGCCGCCTGCTGGAGTGCCTGGGCCGGGACCGGACCAAGCACCAGGTGGCCGAGGTCACCTCGCTGGGCCTGGTGCAGATGACCCGCAAGCGGGTCGGCCAGGGCCTGCTGGAGTCCTTCTCCGAGCCGTGCGTGCACTGCAACGGCCGCGGCGTGATCGTCCACATGGAGCAGCCGAGCAGCCACGTCCACGGCAACGGCGGCGCGGTCGCCGTCGAGGCCGGCGCGGGCAGCGGCAAGCGCCGCCGCCGGGGCAAGGGCGGCGCGGCCCACGAGGAGCCGCAGGCCGTCGAGGCCGCGGAGGCCCTGGAGGTCGTCGAGGAGTTCGACGTCGAGCCCTTCGAGGCGCCGGTGCGCGAGGAGATCGAGGGCCAGCTGGCGATCGAGGTGCCGGGGGCCGAGGCTCCCGCCGAGGTCGAGCCGGTCGTCGAGACCGTCGTGGAGCCGGTCACGCAGGCCCCGGTGGCCGTCGAGCCGGCGCCCGTCGCGGCGCCCGCCGGGCGTACCCGCCGCCGTGCGGTGCGCAAGGCCACGGCCCCGGCCGGGGCGCCGGGCGAGGCGGAGATCGTGGTGCTGCAGGCCAAGGCCGAGGCGGCGCTGGAGTCGGCCCTCGCGGCCGCCGAGAAGCCGGTCGAGGAGGCCGTCGAGGAGGCCCCGGTCACCGAGCCGGTTGCCGAGTCCGCTGCCGCCGAGTCCGCTGCCGTCGAGCCGGCCGCCGTCGAGCCGGCTGCCACCGAGGAGGCCGCCGAGGCGGTCGCCCAGGAGACGGCCGAGGAGGGCGCGACCGAGGAGCCCGCCGAGGAGGCGCCGGCGCCGAAGAAGCGGGCGGCCCGCAAGACCGCCGCGAAGAAGACCACCGCTGCCGCCGCCAAGAAGACGACGACGGCGGCGAAGAAGACCACCGCCCGCAAGACCGCCACCAAGCGGACCAGCGCGGCGGCCAAGAAGGCGGCGGCCGCCGAGGGTGATACGGCGGCCGAGTAGTGCCCGGCCCGGGACGGACACGGTCCGTCCCGGGCCCGTACGGGCCGGTTTGCCCCAGAGGCGGCCGGTCCGTATTCTTGACCATCGGCGTGTCTACGCCTTGCTCCCGAGCACATCACCTTCCGGGCCCCTCGTCAGAGATGCCCGGGAGAGGCCCCTGTGTCCGTACCCAGGTGGCTGGCATCAGGAGCTCCGACCGAGTTAGGAAAGTGGGTACCGCATGTACGCGATCGTTCGCGCAGGCGGCCGCCAGCACAAGGTCGCCGTCGGCGACGTGCTGGAGATCGACCGTATCGAGGCCAAGCCGGGTGACTCGGTGGAGCTCTCCACCATCCTGGTCGTCGACGGTGAAGCTGTCACCTCCGACCCGTGGGTGCTGGCCGGCGTGAAGGCTCACGCCGAGGTGGTCGACCAGACCAAGGGCGACAAGATCGTCATCCTGCGCTACAAGAACAAGACCGGTTACCGTCGCCGCCAGGGTCACCGCCAGCAGCACACCGCTGTGCGGATCACGAGCATCGACTCCGTCAGCAAGTAAGGGGATAGCGAGATGGCACACAAGAAGGGCGCAAGCTCTACCCGTAACGGCCGTGACTCGAACGCCCAGCGCCTCGGCGTGAAGCGCTTCGGCGGCCAGGTCGTCTCGGCCGGCGAGATCCTCGTCCGCCAGCGCGGCACCCACTTCCACCCGGGTGCCGGTGTCGGCCGCGGTGGCGACGACACCCTGTTCGCGCTGACCGCCGGTGCTGTGCAGTTCGGCACCCGCCGCGGCCGCAAGGTCGTCAACATCGTGGCCACCGAGGCCTGAGTCACACCAGACTCACAATGGAGGGTGGGCCGGAATGTTCCGGTCCACCCTCTGTGCTTTACCGCAGGTAGCGACATCGCACCGCAGACTTCTTCGTACTGGAGGCACACCCCATGACCACCTTCGTGGACCGCGTCGAGCTCCACGTCGCCGCGGGTAACGGGGGCCACGGCTGCGCCTCCGTGCACCGGGAGAAGTTCAAGCCGCTCGGCGGCCCGGACGGCGGCAACGGCGGCGAGGGCGGCAGCGTCATCCTCACCGTCGACGCGCAGGTGACCACCCTGCTGGAGTACCACCACTCGCCCAAGCGCAAGGCGACCAACGGCAAGCCCGGCGCCGGCGGCAACCGCACCGGTGCCGACGGGCAGGACCTCGTCCTCGCGGTGCCGGACGGCACCGTCGTGCTCGACCGCCAGGGCAACGTGCTCGCCGACCTGGTCGGCCACGGCACCAGCTTCGTCGCCGCCCAGGGCGGCCGCGGCGGCCTCGGCAACGCGGCGCTCGCCTCGGCCCGCCGCAAGGCCCCCGGCTTCGCGCTGCTCGGCGAGCCCGGTGACGCCCGTGACATCGTCATGGAGCTCAAGTCCGTCGCCGACGTGGCCCTGGTCGGCTACCCGAGCGCCGGCAAGTCCTCGCTGATCTCGGTGCTCTCCGCGGCCAAGCCGAAGATCGCGGACTACCCGTTCACCACTCTGATCCCCAACCTCGGCGTGGTCACCGCCGGCGAGACCGTCTACACCATCGCCGACGTCCCCGGGCTGATCCCCGGCGCCAGCCAGGGCAGGGGCCTCGGCCTGGAGTTCCTGCGGCACGTCGAGCGCTGCTCGGTGCTGGTGCACGTGCTCGACTGCGCCACCCTGGAGCCCGGCCGCGACCCGCTGAGCGACCTGGAGACCATCGAGGCCGAGCTGTCCGAGTACGGCGGCCTGGAGGACCGGCCGCGCCTGGTCGCGCTCAACAAGGTCGACGTGCCGGACGGCCAGGACATCGCCGACCTCACCCGCGCCTCACTGGAGGAGCGCGGCTACCGCGTCTTCGAGGTGTCCGCCGCCTCCCGCAAGGGCCTGCGCGAGCTGAGCTTCGCGCTGGCCCAGATCGTCGGCGAGGCCCGCGCGGCCAAGCCGATCGAGGAGTCGACCCGGATCGTGCTGCGGCCGGCCGCCGTCGACGACGCCGGCTTCACCATCACCGAGGAGGACGGCGCCTTCCGCATCCGCGGCGTCAAGCCGGAGCGCTGGGTCCGCCAGACCGACTTCTCCAACGACGAGGCCGTCGGCTACCTCGCCGACCGGCTGGCCCGCCTCGGCGTCGAGGACAAGCTCTGGAAGGTCGGCGCCCACGAGGGCGACACCGTCATCATCGGTCCGGACGAGAACGCCGTCGTCTTCGACTGGGAGCCGACCATGGCCGCCGGTGCGGAGATGCTCGGCCGCCGCGGTGAGGACCACCGCTTCGAGAACCCGCGCCCGGCGGTCGACCGCCGCCGCGAGAAGCAGAAGGGCCGGGACGCCGCCGAGGCCGAGTTCCTCGCCTTCGAGGCGCTCTCCAGCGGCCGCCAGGCCGCCATCGAGGGCGACGACGAGGAAGACTGAGCCGGTACCGGACCACAAGGCCCCCATCGCCCGAACGGGCGGTGGGGGCCTGCTCGTCGACGGGGTTCCGGCTGCGCCCGGCCGCCCGCGCCGTGGCCCGGGCGGTGCCCTCGCCGCTGCCCGCCCCGCCGTCCGACCGCTGCCCGCCCCGCTGCCCGGCCGCTGTCCGGCGGGTGGAACGCGCTGCGGGCGGTCCGTACCGATCGCGTAGATTGCGGGGGTGGCGGCCGGGCCCGGCCCCGCCGTAACCGCACCACACCGGAGAGGCGAACAGCGAGATGAGCGAGGACTCCCTGCGGGCGGAGGTGCTGACCGCGCGCCGGATCGTCGTCAAGGTCGGTTCCTCCTCACTCACCACGGCGGCCGGCGGCCTCGACGCCGACCGCGTCGACGCCCTCGTCGACGCCATCGCCAAGGTGCGCGCCCGCGACGACGCCCCCGAGGTCGTCCTCGTCTCCTCCGGCGCCATCGCCGCCGGCCTCGCCCCGCTCGGCCTGGAACGGCGCCCCAAGGACCTCGCCCGCCAGCAGGCCGCCGCCAGCGTCGGCCAGGGCCTGCTGGTCGCCCGCTACACCGCCTCCTTCGCCCGCTACGGCATCCGGGTCGGCCAGGTGCTGCTGACCGCCGAGGACGCCAGCCGCCGCGCCCACTACCGCAACGCCTACCGGACCCTCGACCAGCTGCTCGCGATGGGCGCGATGCCGGTCGTCAACGAGAACGACACCGTCGCCACCGCCGAAATCAAGTTCGGTGACAACGACCGGCTGGCCGCGCTGGTCGCCCACCTGGTCCGGGCCGACCTGCTGGTCCTCCTCTCCGACGTGGACGGCCTCTACGACGGCGACCCCAGCCGCCCCGGCACCAGCCGGATCGCCGAGGTCGCCGGCCCGCACGACCTGGACGGCATCGAGATCGGCAGCGCCGGGAAGGCCGGCGTCGGCACCGGAGGCATGGTCACCAAGGTCGAGGCGGCCCGGATCGCCACCGGCGCCGGCATCCCCGTGGTGCTCACCGCCGCCAGCCAGGCCGCCGACGCGCTGTCCGGCCGCCCCACCGGCACCCTCTTCCTGCGCACCGGCAGCCGCTCCTCCGACCGCATGCTCTGGCTGGCCCACGCCAGCAGCCCGCGCGGCGCCCTGCACCTCGACGCCGGTGCCGTCCGCGCCGTCGTCTCCGGCGGCGCCTCGCTGCTGCCCGCCGGTGTCGTCAAGGTGGACGGCGAGTTCGCCGCGGGCGATCCGGTGGACCTTCTTGCCGAAAACGGCCACATCGTGGCGCGCGGACTGGTCAACTTTGATGCGAGGGAGTTGCCCCGCCTGCTCGGCCGGTCCACCCGAGACCTGGCCCAGGAGTTCGGCGCCGCCTACGAGCGGGAGGTCGTCCACCGCGACGACCTGGTCGTCCTGCGCGGCTGACCGGCCGGTCGGCCGACCAGTCGGCCACGGGCGGCTCCGCACGGGGAGCACGCCCGGCCGCGGGCGAGGAGGGGCGCAGCCGTACGCGTCGGGCCGGGGCCGGCGGGCACGACGACACGACATCGCCGAACAGGAGGCCGCCGGTGGAACGCAGGCGCGAGGCAGCGCTGACCGGAGGGACGGCAGGCCGGCGGCTGAGCAGCATCGACGGCGGCGGGGACGACGCTCCCGCCGGTCCGGCCGGTCCGCCGCCCCAGGGGCCGGGTACGGTGCACCGGCTCCGGCCGGACCGGCGCGACGCGACCGAGCCGCCCGCCGTGCCCGAGCAGGCCCGGCTCTGGCACGTGGTGCTCAGCGTGGCCGGGCAGGTCACGCCGCTCTCCGCACTGCGGGCCGGGCTGGAGCGGCTGGCGCACGACCACTCGTTCTTCCTGACCGCCCGCTACGCCGCCGACCACGCGGAGATCCGGTACTGGGAGCAGGCCCGGGACCTGCACGACGCGGCGGCGATCGCGCTGCGGCTCTGGGGCGAGCACAAGGTGACCGCCAACCTGCCGCCGTGGGAGATCGTCGGCCTGGAGGTGGTGGACCGGGCGACGTACCACAAGCGGGTGGCCGAGGGGTTCGGCGGTGCGCAGCCGCACCTGGGCGGGGTCCACCCCTACTGAGCCCCGGCGGGCTCCTCCCGGGGGCCCGGCGCGCTCGGGCCGGGCGGGCGGTGCGGGTGCCGTCTCACCGGGCGAAATACCCGGCGGGCGGCGTCCGGGCAGTCGCTACCCTTGGCGCATGAGCAGCGATCCCGCCACCGCCGACAGCCCCGTTCTCGCCGTAGCGCGCCGTGCCAGGGAGGCCGCCGCCGACCTCGCCCCACTGCCGCGCAGGGCGAAGGACGCCGCGCTGCAGGCGATCGCGGACGCCCTGGTGGCCCGCGCCGGCGAGATCACCGCGGCCAACGCCGAGGACGTCGCCCGGGCCCGGGCCGCCGGTACCGCCGAGTCGGTGATCGACCGGCTGACCCTCACCGACGAGCGGATCGCCGCGATCGCCTCCGACGTCCGCGACGTGGCGGGCCTGCCCGACCCGGTCGGCGAGGTGATCCGCGGCTACACCCTGCCCAACGGCCTGGACGTGCGCCAGGTCCGGGTGCCGCTCGGTGTGGTCGGCATCATCTACGAGGCCCGCCCGAACGTCACCGTGGACGCCGCCGCGCTCTGCCTGAAGTCCGGCAACGCGGTGCTGCTGCGCGGATCGGCCTCCGCCTACCGGTCCAACACCGCGCTGGTCGCCGTCCTGCGCGACGCCGTCGCCGGGGCGGGGCTGCCCGCCGACGCCGTCCAGCTGGTGCCGGGCGAGAGCCGGGACTCCGTCCGGGAGCTGATGCGTGCCCGCGGTCTCGTCGACGTGCTGATCCCGCGCGGCGGCGCCTCGCTGATCCGCACCGTCGTCGAGGGTTCGACCGTTCCGGTGATCGAGACCGGTACCGGCAACTGCCACGTCTACGTGGACGCGCGGACGGACCTCGCGATGGCCGTCGGGATCCTGCTCAACTCCAAGGCGCAGCGGGTCAGCGTCTGCAACTCGGCGGAGACCCTGCTGGTCCACCAGGACGTCGCCGACGACTTCCTGCCGCTCGCCCTGGCGGCGCTCGCCGAGGCGGGGGTCACCGTGCACGGCGACGAGGCGGTCCTCAAGGCCGCCGAGGGCTCGGCCGCCACCGTGCTGCCCGCCACCGACGAGGACTGGGGGGCCGAGTACCTGTCCTACGACCTGGCGGCCGCCGTGGTGCCCTCGCTGGACGCCGCCGTCGCGCACATCCGCCGCTGGTCCTCCGGCCACACCGAGGCGATCGTCACCACCTCGCAGGCCGCCGCCCGGCGTTTCACCCAGCTGGTCGACTCGACCACGGTGGCCGTCAACGCCTCCACCCGGTTCACCGACGGCGGTGAGTTCGGCTTCGGTGCCGAGATCGGCATCTCCACCCAGAAGCTGCACGCCCGCGGCCCGATGGGCCTGCCGGAGCTGACCAGCACCAAGTACATCGTCACTGGTGACGGGCACGTGCGGGGCGAGGCGACGCAGACCGTGGGCGGCGCGGCCGACGCCGGCTGACCGGCCCCCGGGCGGCCCCGCCGGGCCGCCCGGGGCGGCCCGCGTCACACGGGTGATGGACCAACTGGGAGGAGCCACAGACAAATCGCCCTCCCGGTAATACGCTGAATCCGTGGCTGAGGATGTGGGGGGCTTGCCGTACCCCGACGGCGCCGACCACGGTGGTGCGGACGACGAGTTCGCCACCGTGGTCTTCGATGAGGCCTTCGTACGGTCCGCCGCCGTGCACGAGCCGACGGCCAAGGAGCGGCAGCTCGCCGCCGCCGAGGCCCGGTTCGAGCCGGACGCGGCCGGTCCGGCCTGGGGCTACGAGGCCCCGGCCGGAGACGGGGTGCCGCTGGAGCTCCGCCCGTACCCGAGCGGACTCGACGACGACCACCGCTACCCCGACCCGTGGACCGGCCCCGGCCGGGCCGCCGGGCGGAAGTCGCGCCGCTGGGGCCGGACCGGGTTCGACCCGCTCGGTGCCCGGCGCGGCCGTTACGTCGCCCAGCAGCGCTGGCACCGGCCGGTGGCCTGGGTGCTCGCTGTGATCATGGGCGTGGGCCTGATCGCCGTCGCGGTCGCTGCCGTCTACCAGGGTGTGGGCGGTGCCGGTGGCGCCCCCCGGAGGCCCGAGTCCGGCAGCAGCAGCCCGGGGAACGACCCGTCGCCGTCACCGGCCGAGCCGTCGCTGGTGGTGACCGCTCCGGCGGGCTGAACCGCCGACCGGCGGGGCCCGGGCCGAGCGCGCCCCGGGGCGGCCGCCAACGGTCACGGAGAGCTTCCGGTGATCTGTGTCAGAGGCCTCGTGGCGGGGCGATGATGCGGCTTACCCTGGTGTCATGGGTGACCCGCGAGAGCCTCCGGAGGGTGTGCCCGAGGGTGGTTCCGGAAACGATGACGAGTACCGGTCCGTCGTCTTCGACGAATCGTTCGTCCGGGCTGCCCGGATCCAGGAACTGTCGGCCCGGGAGCGGCTGGCCGGCGCGTACGGCCGGGCCACCCGGCCCAAGGTCCGGCTCGGTCCGCTGGGCACCGTGCCCCGGCAGGCGCTCGCGCTGCTGCTGGTGATCCTGCTGGCCTTCGCGGCCGCCGTCTACTTCGGCGTCAGCTCGCCGACCCGCCCCACCGCCCGGCCCGAGGGAAGCCAACTGACCGTCAGCCTGGTGGCGTTGAGCCCGGCTTCGGGGGTCCGGGCGGTCGCCGACCCGGCCAACCCGTTCGCCGGACTGCCGCCCGGCTACAGCGACGGCGCGGTCGGGCTCGGGACGCCGACCGGGACCGCCACCGGGCACTTCACGCGGGTGGAGGTGACCAAGGCGCTCGACACCGTCCAGCGCTACCTGGTCGCCTCCTCGCTCGCGCCCGCCACCTTGGTGCAGGGCGCGACCTCCGACGTGCGGGCCTTCGTCACCCCCGGCGAGCAGGCCCAGTTCGACGCCAGTGTCGCCCAGCCGACCGACGACCGGCACCACGCGCTGACCGGCTGGCTGGTCCGCTTCGACCCGGCGCAGGTCGCGCTGGCCGCCGACACCGTGAAGGTCGCGGGCGCGATGCGGATCGACGAGGCGGACAGCGGGACGCTGCAGATCACCACCGACCACACCTTCGTCTACGCGCTGAAGGCGGCCGGGGCGCCGAGCGGCGCGCCGGTCACCCTGGAGACCGTGCGGCGGCAGCTGACCTTCGAGTTCGACCGGACCGACCTGGCCTCGGCGCGGCTGCGGCTGGTGGACTCGGTGCTGCAGGCCGGGCCGGCGCCGTGCGACGGCTCGCTGGCCGGCTTCGTCCTGCCGGTGCTGGCGGGTGCGGAGCCCGCGGTGCCGCCCACCGGGCCGCCGGCCGTCGACCCGGGCAACCACGCCCGGCCCGCGTGGCAGGTGTGCGGGGTGCTGGCGGGGAGCTGAGGCGAGCCGCCGGGGGCCGTCACGCGGGCGCGTCCCGTGCGGCGCCGTGCGGGCGCGTCGCGAGGGCGCGTCCTACGGGTGGGGGAGCGGCTCAGCTCCCGTCGCGGGAGCCGTCGCCGTTGCCGGTGCTGCCGCTGCCGTTGCCCGTGCTGCCGTTGCCGTTGCGGGCGGCGCCGGTGAAGGTGTCGCGGAGCTTGCCGCCGACGGTGGCCGCACCGCCCGCGACGTCGCGGATCAGGCCCATCAGCGGGTCCTTGCTCTCCTTCACCGTGGTCGTGTAGTGGTCGGCGGCCGCCTTCCACTGGTCGCCGACCGAGGTGTCGGAGTCGTCGGTGCGCCGCGGGTAGGCACCGGCCAGGATCGAGCGGTACTCCTCGCCCTCCGCCCACTTCTTCAGCTGGGCGACCCGGACCACCGCGAACGGGTGGCTCTGCGGCAGCACCTGGAGCAGCTTGAGCACGCCGTCGCGGAGGTCCCCGGCCTTCTCGTACTCCTCGGCCTGCTCAAGGAAGGCGTCGACGTTCATCTCGGCCAGGTTGTGGCCGCCGGCCAGCTTCATCAGGGCCCGCATGGACGCCTGGAGGTCCTGCCCGGCCAGCAGGCCGGCCCGGTCGCTGGAGAGCTCGGCCTTGCGGAACCACTCCTTGAGCGCGGTGACGATGGCCATGATCGCCAGGTTGCCGAGCGGCACCCAGGCGATCCGGGCGGCGATGTTGGTGAGGATGAGCAGCATCGTCCGGTAGACCGCGTGGCCGGACATCGCGTGGCCGACCTCGTGGCCGATCACCGAGCGCAGCTCCTCCTCGTCCAGGAGCTCCACCAGGCCGCTGGTGACCACGATGATCGGCGTGTCGATGCCGATGCAGAACGCGTTGACCGCCGGGTCCTGGGTGACGTAGAGGTCCGGGACCTGTTCGAGGTCGAGCACGTAGGCGGCGTCACGGACCATGTCGTACAGCTCGGGGAACTGGCGCTCCGAGGTCTTCACGGCGGTGGCCAGGAACATCAGGCGGATCGAGCGCTCGGACACCAGGCCGGCGAGCTTCTTCAGCACGTCGTCGAAGCCGGTCAGCTTGCGCAGCGCGACCAGCGCCGAGCGGTCCGCCGGATGCTCCCAGGCCCGGGTGGAGATCTCCGGGAACCGCTGGCGGCGACGGCTCGGGGTCTTCGCGGTCGTGTCGGTCATGTGTGGGTCCCTCCTGGTCGACGGCGGCCCCGGCCGCTGGCCGGCCCCCGCTGGTCTTCGCCTGCAACGACTGTCTCTGCAACGTCCGCGGTTGCGTACTCGTCCCCGCGAACGCCCGGAGCGGGCCGGGAACGGCCGCCGGGGGTCCCGTCCGGCGACGCGCGCCCGGGGCCGGGGGGCGGTGGGCGGCGCCGGTGTGAGGCCGGTCTACCCTGAATGTCCGGGAGAGCCGAGCCAGACCTGGCCGCGGCACCGAGCAGTCCGAGGAGCCCGCAGATGTCCACCGAAGCCCTTGTCAGCCTGGCCACCCCGATCTCCGGGGAGGACGGCCCAGGGCTCTTCCTGCGGATCATCGTGGTGGCCTCGTTCGTCGGGGTCGGCCTGCTCGCCTGGCTCCTGCTGCGGGCCGGCCGCAACAGCTGACCGGCTGCCGGCGGACCGGCCGGACGGCCGTGTGCGGGCACCGGGCTCACGGCGGTTCAGACGCGGTGGGCCGCCGAGCGGTTGCGGTGTAACCCCCCGTACGATGACAGGTGGGCCCTCACCGGCCCGACAAACCTCCTGCCCGCCACCCGAGCCGAGAAGGTCCCGCCGACCATGAGCACTGCCGCCGCACTCCCCGTCCTTAACCTCCTCGCGAACGAGGGCGAGGGGGGCAACCACGACAGCCTCAACCCGTACCTGACGGGTGGCGCCGCGCTGTTCGTCCTTCTGCTGCTGCTCTTCGTGACGACCCGCTTCAACAAGGACCGCTAGGCCTCGACGCACCGCCGGGCCTCGACGGGCACCGCACCGCCGGGCCTCGGCAGGGGCCGTCGGGCCTCGGCGGGGGCCGTCGGCTCCCGGGGCGGGGAGCGGTGGCCGACGGCACGGGGAGCGTCCGGCGGAGCCGCCGGCCGCTCCCGTTCGCGTGCCCCGGAGGCCCGGCCCCCGGCTGTTCCCGCACCGTAACGGGCGTCGCGTAAGGTGTGGCGCCATGGGAGAGCAGACCGGGAACCCCGGCGGGTCGGCGCCGGTGAAGAGGCGCCTCGGTGTGATGGGCGGAACCTTCGACCCGATCCACCACGGACACCTCGTCGCCGCCAGTGAGGTCGCCAGCGCGTTCCACCTGGACGAGGTGATCTTCGTCCCGACCGGACAGCCCTGGCAGAAGAGCGACCGCCACGTCACCCCCGCCGAGGACCGCTACCTGATGACGGTCATCGCCACCGCGGAGAACCCGCAGTTCTCGGTCAGCCGGATCGACATCGACCGCGAGGGCCCGACGTACACCGTCGACACCCTGCGCGACCTGCGCGCGCTGCACCCGGACGCCGACCTCTTCTTCATCACCGGCGCCGACGCGCTCGCCCAGATCCTCTCCTGGCGGGACTCCGACGAGCTCTTCTCGCTCGCCCACTTCATCGGTTGCACCCGGCCGGGGCACACTCTGTCGGACGCCGGGCTTCCGGTGGGCGGGGTCTCCCTGGTGGAGGTCCCGGCGCTGGCCATCTCCTCCACGGACTGCCGCAACCGGGTCGCCAAGGGCGAACCGGTCTGGTACCTCGTCCCGGACGGCGTGGTCCGCTACATCGACAAGCGGGCGCTCTACGCGCCGCACCGGACCTGATCCCGGAGGGGCCGACGGATGAGCGATCGCAGGGGACCGCAGGGACCACAGGGGCAGCAGGGGCAGCAGGACGACTGGCCCGCCCAGCAGTACCAGCAGCAGTACCAGCAGGGTTACTCGCAGCAGGGCGGCTACGGCGGCGGGCAGCAGGAGTCGCCGTAC